>NZ_BACZ01000682.1 GCF_000333375.1 Curtobacterium sp. B18 | reverse complement strand
CCGGGTTCGGCCCGCAGGACCCGGCGACCGGCGCGATCGCCGACGACGTGGCCGGCCAGACCGCCCAGGTGCTCGCGAAAGTCGCCGCCGTCCTGGCCGAGCACGGTGCCACCCTCGACGACGTCGTGAAGTCGACCGTGCACCTCGAGCACTCCGACCGCGATTTCGCCGCTTTCAACGAGGAGTACGCGAAGCACTTCTCGCAGCCGTACCCGGTCCGCACCACGGTGCAGTCGCACCTGGCGAACATCCTCGTCGAGATCGACGTGGTGGCGGTGCTGCCCTCGGCGGAGTGACCCGCCCGGATCGCTGAGCGAAGCCTCATCGACCCCCGGCGCTCGCAGTCGCCGGACGACTCCACGTCGTCCGACGGATGCCTGCACCGGGGATCGCGTGCGTCAGGGCACCGGCGGTCAGCACGGGGACCCCGGCGACGAGGACGTCGTCGATGCCCTCGGCGAGCAGCATCGGCTCGGCGTACGAGGACCGTGCACGGACCCGCTCGGGATCGACGACGACCAGGTCGGCGATCCACCCGGGCGCGACGGCCCCGCGCAGCCCGAGGCCGAACCGCTCGGCGGGAACGGTCGACAGGTGCTGCTGGACGTCCCACCACGACAGCAGTCCGGATCGGGCGTAGTCGCCGAGGTACCGCGCGAACGTGCCGTACGCCCGGGGGTGCGGGTACGTCCCCACGAAGATGCCGTCGGACCCGCCGGTGTGTCCGCCGGACCGGAACAGCTCCGCCAGCTGCTCGGGTGTCCGCGGGTGCGGGACGCGCATCACGACGGTGACCTGCAGGTCGGAGTCGACCAGCACGTCGAGCGCCAGGTCGACGGGGTCCGTTCCGGTGGCCGCGGCGGCGTCGGCGAGCGTGCGACCCTGCAGCGCGTGGAACTCAGGCGCGGGGACGTGCGACAGCGTGATCTGCTCGGCCCACCCCGGTCCGAGGTCCGCGCGCCCGAGGACCCGGTCGAGGACGGCGGCCCGGACCTCGGCACGACCGTCGTCCGCCGCGAGGGCCCTGGCGAGGTCGTCGGTGCCCGGCCGCGCCAGGTCTGCCGGCAGGAGCAGCATCGACAGGATGGTGCAGCCACGCGAGTACGGGTACGCGTCGAACGACAGCGGCGCGCCGGCGGCCTCGGCCCGGGCGAGCTCGGCCAGGGCGAGGTCGACGGGGGCGTGCAGGTGGGAGACATGGGCCGGCCCACCGCCGGCGCGCACGATCCGGACGATCTCCTGGATGCCGGCGCCGGCGTTCGCCTCGTAGCCGCCGCGCATGTGCGTGACGTAGACGCCGTCGGCGGCGGCCGACTCGGCGGCGAGGGCGGCGATCTCCTCGGTGTCCGCGTGCAGTCCGGGGACGTAGTCGAGTCCGGTCGCGAGCCCCACCGCACCGTCCGCCATGCCCTGCCGGACGAGGGTGCGCATCGCATCGAGCTGCTCGGGGTCCGCCGGGGCGGGGTCGTCACCCATGACCTCGTGCCGGACGGTGCCGGCGGGCACCAGGGTCGCCACGTTCAGCGCGGTCGTGCCGTCGTACGTCGCCAGGAGTCCCGCGAGGCCGTCGCCGCGGTACGTCGGGTGGGAGCCGTCGATGGCCGCGAAGTACCGCGCGGCGTACGAGCCGTCGCCCGGTGCCGGTCCGACGCCGTCCTGCCCCGTGATGATGGTGGTGACGCCCTGTCGGAGGAGCGCGAGCTGGACGGTCTCGTCGAACACGAGGGACCCCGCGTGCGAGTGCGCGTCGACGAGACCGGGCAGGACGAGGCGGCCGGTGCAGTCGACCACGGTGGCGTCGGCGTCGGCGGTGATCCGGCCGGCGTCCCCCCGCTCCGTGACCACCCCGTCGCGGACGAGGACGTCCGTCCGGTGCGCCGACTCGTCGGTGTCGACGACCGCGCCGCCGGTGAGCAGGACCTCGGTCGTCACCGGCTGAGTCCCGCGACGAGCTGCTCCGCGCGGGTGCGAAGCCCGGCAGGTCCCCGGTCGTCAGGGCGTCCCCGACGAGCGGGGACCCGAGGCCGACGGCGACCGCACCGGCCGCGAGGTAGTCGGACGCGTCGTCGACGCCGATGCCGCCCGTCGGGATGACGTCGACGAAGTCGAGCGGCGCGAGCACCTGCTTGAGGAAGGCGGGCCCGCCGAGCGGCGCGGCCGGGAACACCTTGACCGCGCGTGCTCCGAGTCGCCAGGCGCGGACGATCTCGGTGGGGGTCGCGGCCCCCGGGTACCACCCCAGCCCGCGCTCGTGTGCCCGCTCCCCGATGTCGGCGTCGAGGTGCGGGCTCACCGCGAAGACGGCACCCGCCGCAGCGGCCTCGTCGAGCTGGCTCGGTTCGAGCACGGTCCCGACGCCGATCGACGCCGCCGTGCCGTAGCGGTCGGCCGCCCAGGCGATGCCCTCGCGCCAGCGGGGCGTGTTCGTGGTGAGCTCGATCGCCCGCACGCCGGCGTCGACGAGGGTCGCGATGACGTCCTCGACGTGGTCGCCGGTGCCACCCCGGAGGATCGCGATCGCGGGCCCGGCGGCGTGGCGGTGCCGGACGCGGGGCTCGGTCGCCGGGTCGGTGCTGGTGGTGTTCGTCATGGTCTTCGTTCCTCGCCTCAGCGGTCGACGCGGTCGTGGACGGCGTGGTCGACGTCCGTGGGGGTGGTCGGGTCGTGCAGTGCTGCCGGGTCCGGGCGGCGCCAGTCGCTCTCGATCGTGCAGGCGAGCGCTCCGGCGTCGGCGGCTCGGTCGAGCGCCTCGGTCGACGTGGCGCCACCGAGGGTCGCGGCGAGCCACCCCGCGACGAAGGCGTCCCCGGCGCCGACCGGGTCGACCACGCGCACCGGGGTCGCCGGGCGCCGGAGGAACACGCCGTCGACTGAGGCCACCGCTCCGCGCGAGCCGAGCTTCACGACCGCGCGGCCCCGGCCGAGGGCGGCGAGCTCGTGCGCGAGTGTCTCGTCGTCGCCCTCGTCGTCGGCGAGCCCGAGCACGAGCCGGGCTTCGTCGTCCCCGGCGAACACGATCGCGGACCGCTCGGCGACCGCTCGGTAGCGGGCACGGGCGGTCACGGCGTCGATGAGCTTCGGCCGGTGGTTCACGTCGAACGACACCGGCACCCCGGCGGCGTCGGCGCGGTCGAGTGCGGCCTCGACGGCGGAGCGGGCGTCGTCCGAGAGCGCGAGGGTGATGCCCGTGACGTGCACGAGCGCCGCACGTTCCACGACGCTGTCTGGCAGGTCGGTCGCCCGCAGTGCCGATCCCGCCGAGCCCCGGCGGTGGTAGGTCACCCGCGTCCGCCCGTCGGTCAGACGCTCCTTCATCATGATCCCCGTCGACCGGTCCGGGTCCGGCACGGCCACGACGTCGACGCCCTCGCTCCGGACGTCCCGGGCGACGCGGTCCCCGGCGGGGTCGGTGCCGACGCGGCCGATCCACGTCGTCGGGACGCCGGCGCGCACGAGGCCGATCGCGACGTTGCTCTCGGCGCCGCCGGTGTCGACCCGCATGTGGTCGAGGTCGGGGACCGCACCGGTGCCCGGGCCGGTCAGGAGCAGCATCGTCTCCCCGAAGGTCACCACGCGGCCGGTCACCGTGTCCCCTTCGCCAGGGCGAGCTGCGCCGAGGAGGAGCCGAGTGCGACAGAGATCTCGCGTGCGGTCCGGACGACGCCGTCACCCAGTTCGCGGACCGCGGCGGCGGGGAACCGGGACGCGAGCCCCGAGATGCTCATCGCGCCGACGACCTGGTTCGCGTGGTCGAGCACCGGCGCGGCGACGCAGCGGATGTCGGGCTCGTTCTCGCGGTCGTCGATGCCGTAGCCGCGGCCGTGCGTCCGGTCGATCTCGGCCCGCCAGCGGTCGTCGTCGACGATCGAGTGCTCGGTCATCGCGGTGGCCGGTTCCGCGAGCACCCGTTCGAGCAGCTCCGGCTCGCCGAACGCCACGATCGCCTTGCCGGAGGCCGTGTTCCGCATCGGCAGCCGGTTGCCGATGCGCGACCCCATCCGGACCGTGCCCCGGGTCTCGACCTTGTCGACGTAGACGATGTCGGTGCCGTCCGGCACGACGAGGTGGCAGGTGAGCCCCGTGCGCTCGGCGGTGCGCCGGAGGAACGGTGCCGCGGCGGCGCGGAGGTCGATGCCCTCGAGGTAGCTCTGCCCGAGCAGCAGCGCGCCGAGTCCCAGCGTGAAGCCGGCGTCCGGGGTGCGGCGCAGCAGGTCGTTCTCGAGCATCGGCGCGGTCAGCCGCAGCACGGTCGACTTCGAGGTGCCGAGTTCGGCGGCGAGTACCGTCAGCGACACCGAGGGCTCCCCGTTCCGGGTGCGGTCGGCGATGCAGTCGAGCAGCCGCAGACCACGGCGGAGGGACAGGGCGGCGTTGCGGGCCGGCGCGTCGTCGCCGAGCGGCGCGACCGGGGTCGTGGCGCGCATCAGAACCACGTCTCGATCGTCTCGAGCACGGTCTCGTCGTCGTCGATGACGACCACCCGGCGCCACTTGTCGAACACGGTGCACGGGTGGGAGACGCCGAACACGACGACATCGCCGGGCGTCAGCCCGGGTGCCCCGTCCGCCAGCGCGAGGTAGCAGTGCTGGTCGTCGAGGCGGGTGACGGTGACCGCCCCGGGGGTCGGGGTGACGGGACGGACGCCAGCCGCGCCTCCTGGACGGACGGACCGGACCACCGGCAGCCCCTCGTCGAAGGAGATGTCCCGCTTGCCGACCGCGACCAGCGCGAGCCCGGGCTCGGGGCACGACGTCACCCGGCCCCACACCTCGATCGCCGGGAGCAGCGAGCCCTCGTCCGGGTGCCGGTGGAACGGGGTGCGTTCGGCGTAGAAGCCGTCGTCGTGGGTCAGCGACGCACCGGAGCGGAGCACGACGTCCAGGTCGTCCGGGCGGTCCGCGACCGCGTCCACCACGCCGTCGAACCAGGCGCTGCCGCCCATGCTGAGCAGCGCACGCGGAGCGTCGACCAGCGGGCGAACGGCCGCAGCGACCTCGAGCACGCCGTCGACGTAGGCGCGGGCGGCGTCCACGTCCGGCAGGCCGCCCTCGTACCCGGCGACCCCGCGCAGCGTCAGTCCGACCTCGTGCACGTGCTGCGCGAGGTCGCGTGCCTGTCCTGCGGTGCGGACCCCGGTACGACCCCCGGGGAACCCGACCTCGACCACGACGTGCAGCTCGCCGTCGACCGCGTCCTGCGCGGCGCGACCGGCGTCGACGCCAGCGGGGGAGTCGACCCAGCAGAGGACGTCGGCGGCGGGGTCCTCGGCGCGGCGGGAGGCGAGCCAGGCGAGCCCGGCAGGGTCGAGGACCTCGTTCGCGACGAGGATCCGGTGGAACCCGTGCTCCCACGCGACCATCGCCTGCTGGACCGACGCGACCGTGACACCCCAGGCGCCGGCGGCGACCTGGCGGGCGGCGAGGGCCGGTGCCATGTGCGTCTTCATGTGCGGCGCGAAGGACAGGCCGTGGCGCTCGACGTACGCCTGCATCACCCGGGTGTTGTTCGCCAGGGCCGACTCGCGGAGCGTCATCACCGGCAGGTGCGCGTGGTCGAGGACGTGCCGGTCCGTCGGGGCGGCCGGGTCGGGAGCGCCCTTCGTGGTGACGGTGCCGGGTGTGGTCGTCATCGATCCTCCTGTGCGTCTGCGGTGCCTCCACGCTCCCGGGTGCCGGGTGTGGGTGGCAACGCGCTCGTCCTGCTCATTCTGCGTTGCAGAACGCCTGTCCGTCAGGGCCGTCCGAGCACGTCGGGGAAACCGATCGGGCATAGCCTTTGACGTGCCATGACGACGACGACGATGACGACACGACGACGGGGGAGCACGGCCGTGGCCGTGCTCGTCGCCGGGACCTTCTTCATGGAGCTCCTGGACGGCACGATCCTCGCGACCGCCGCGCCGGCGATGGGACGGGACCTCGGTGTCGACTCCGCCGCCGTCGGCGTCGCGATCACGGCGTACCTCGTCACCCTCGCGGTGTTCATCCCGGTGAGCGGCTGGTTGACCGACCGGATCGGCTCGCGGACGGTGTTCGCCGGGGCGATCGTCCTGTTCACCGTGGCCTCGGGCCTGTGCGCCCTCTCCACCGGACTCGTCGACCTGACGATCTGGCGCATCGTGCAGGGCCTCGGCGGTGCGCTCATGGTCCCCGTCGGACGGCTCGTCGTCCTGCGGAGCGCCGGCCGCGAACAGCTCGTGACGGCCATCGCGATCCTGACCTGGCCCGCCCTCGCCGCGCCGATCATCGCGCCGTTCGTGGGCGGGGTGCTCGTCGACACCCTGACGTGGCACTGGATCTTCCTCATCAACATCCCACTCGGGGTCGTCGCGTTCGTCGCCGCACTCGTGCTCGTCCCGCAGGAGCGGGCGTCCGAGCGCGTGCCGTTCGACTGGCTCGGGTCGTTGCTCGCCTGCTTCGGTCTCGGCTCGCTCGTCGTGATGGCGTCCCTGCTCGCCCTCGACCGCGTGCCGGTGCTCGCGGTCGTCGTGTCGGGCGTCGTCGGGGCGGCGTGCTGCTGGCTGGCGGTCCGGCACTTCCGCCGGGCGCCGCACCCGATCATGGGGCTCGACTCGTTCCGGCTCGAGACCTTCCGGGTGTCGCACGCCGGTGGCAGCCTGTTCCGCCTGGCCGTCTCCGCCGTGCCGTTCGTCCTCCCGCTGCTGTTCCAGGACGCCTGGGGGTGGAGCGCTGTGCTCGCCGGGTCCGCCGTGCTCTGGGTCTTCGTCGGGAACCTCGGCATCAAGCCCATGACGACGCCGTTCCTCCGCTGGTTCGGGTACCGGCCGGTCATCGTCGTGTCGAGCGCGGTGGCGGCGCTGAGCGTCGTCGCGATGGTGTTCATGACCGAGGACACCCCGTTCTGGCTCCTCGCGGCGCTGCTCGTCGTGAGCGGCGCGGCGCGGTCGGTCGGCTTCACGGCCTACAACACCATCGCGTTCGCCGACGTCGAGCAGGCGGACATGACCCCGGCGAACACGCTCTCGTCGACGCTGCAGCAGACCGCCGCCGGGTTCGGGGTCGCCGTCGGTGCCGTGGTCATCCGGGCCGCGTCGGGCCTCGGCGGGTCCGGGCCGTACGACGCCGCGTTCTGGGTCATCGCCGCGCTGCTCGCCGTGGCCTGCCTCGAGGGCGTGGTGATGAGCCGGACGGCCGGCGAGACCGTCCGACCCGCTCGCCGGGTGCGGGTCTGACGGCCGGGACCCGCGCATCCGGCGTCGACCGGCGAGCCGACGAGCCGAGGAGCCGACGAGCCGACGAGCCGACGAGCCGACGAGCCGACGAGCCGACGACGCATCGTCCGTTTTCCCCGCGGTCACACGCACGAAACCGAGGCCGCGCTACAGTCTCAGCAACAGTCCGCGATGGCCGAGTACGGTTGCCGCGGCAGGGCGCCCCGAACCGCCCGGAACAGGAAGGCAGCATGGCCGCGCCAGAGCAGCAGGGAACGATCACCGCCGAGACGGCAGTGGAACCGACCGGGTTGCGCGTCGTCAGCTACAACCTCCGCGAGCACACCGCCAACGGCGAACTCGCCTCCCTGGCCGAGGCGTCCCAGGCCGACGTCATCTGCGTGCAGGAGTGCGACAGCAACGACCTCGCCCCGTCGATCGCCGGGCTCTCCCTCGCCGCGTCGACCAAGGCGAACCGGCTCGGCCTCGCGATCTACAAGCGCGACGACCGGTTCGAGGTCGAGGACTTCAGCATCCACTCCCTGCAGAAGTCGCTGCACGACCGGGTCCTCGCGCCCGCGCACGAGCGGCTCATCGCGATGCACCTGCGCGACAAGGAGGTCGACGCCGAGGTCATCGTCGCGTCCTTCCACGCCTCGCCCCTGACGGCGACGAACTCCCTGCGTCGCAAGCAGATCGAGGCCGCGCACCAGTTCGTCCGCGACCTGTCGGACGACGCTCCGGCGATCATGGTCGGCGACTTCAACTACCCGTGGTTCCAGACGAACCTGCGCCGGAAGATCGAGCAGCACGGATTCGCGCTGTCCCTCTCGGACCAGCCGACGTACCTGCGCTACCGCAAGTTCACGGGACACTTCGACTTCGCCACGAGCGTCGGGCTGCACATCGCCGGCGTCGAGACCCTGCCCGCGGGCATCTCCGACCACCGGCCGATCCTCGTGCGTGCGCACTACGAGCACCCGGGCGCGACCGGCACCGTCGCGACCGTGGAGTCCCCGGCCGCCTGACCCAGCGGGCTCCGCGCCGCGCGCGGGTTGCCGAGGTCGCACACCACGCCGTGCGTGGAGTGCCGACGTCGCACGAACTGCCGCGCGCGCGACGCGGAGGGGGCAGAACGTGCGACCTCGGCCGGCGTCCACGACGAACGCACGCACAGGAGGCGCGGTGCCGGTCTNGNGGNNNGCCACCGCGCCTCCAGGCGGTCGCCTCCCGGGCGCCCTGCGCGCGTCAGCGGCGCAGCGTCGCCCGCGCCAGCCGGTTGCCGATGAACTGGCCGAGCTGGACGATGACGACGATCGCCGCCACCGACACGTACACGATCCACCAGTCGTACCGCTGCGACCCGTACGTGATCGCGTACTCGCCGAGACCACCCCCGCCGATCAACGCACCCTGCGCCGTCATGTCGACGATGCCGATGTAGATGAACGTGTAGCCGAGGATGAGCGGGCCGAGCCCCTCGGGGATGAGCACCGTCAGCAGGATCGACAGCGGGTGCGCACCGGAGGCCCTCGCCGCCTCGACGACGCCGGGGTCGACCGCGAGCAGGTTCTGCTCGACGATCCGGGACACCGCGAACGACGCCGCGAGCGAGATCGCGAACGTCACCGCGGGGACGCCGATCGTGGTCTGCACGACGACGCGTGACAGCGGGGCGATGGCGGCGAGGAAGATGACGAACGGGATCGGACGGACGAGGTTCACGACCACGTTGAGGATCGTGTACGCCGTCCGGCTGCCGAGCAGGTTGCCCGGACGGGTGGCGTACAGGGCGAGCCCGAGCGCCAGGCCGATGACGCCCGCGATGACGAGCGACACCAGGGACATCACGATCGTGTCGCGGATCGACGCGACGAAGACGTCGAACGTGTCGATCACGCTCTGGAAGGAGTTGTTCACGCTGCCCCCTCCTCGTCGGTGGTGATGCCCGCGGAGCGCAGGGCTGCGACGGCCTCGTCGACCGCACCAGGACCGGCCGCGCTCAACTCGTAGGTCAGCGACCCGATCCGGCGCTCCCGGATCTCCCCGACCCCGCCGTAGACGAGCTCGGCGGTCACACCGGTGGACCGGAAGACCTGGTCGATGCGGTTCTGCAGTCCGGCCTCGTCGGTGATCTGCACCGTGACGAGCCGACCGGGGTGACGCTCGCGCAGCCGCGTGATCGTCTCGGCGGAGGGCCGGTCGTGCAGGGCGGTGCGGACGAACCGCTGGGCCGCTCCGGTCTGCGGGTCCGCGAACACGTCGTACACGTCACCGACCTCGACGACGCGACCCTGCTCCATGACGGCGACCCGGTCGGCGATCTGCCGGACGGCGTCCATCTCGTGCGTGATGACGATGATGGTGACGCCGAGCTCCCGGTTCACCCGGCGGAGCAGTCCGAGCACCTCGGACGTGGTCTCGGGGTCGAGCGCGCTGGTCGCCTCGTCGGCGAGCAGCAGGTCGGGGGAGGCCGCGAGCGCCCGGGCGATGCCGACGCGCTGCTTCTGTCCACCGGAGAGCTGCTCGGGCGTCTTCGACAGGGCGATCATCGTGTCGTCGTGGAGCGCGGCGAGCTGCCGTCCCATCTCCGACCCTCCGGCCGAGCAGATCGGGACGACGCCCTGCGGCCCCGGGATCGTGTTGAGCGGCCGTCACTCGTGGACCGCACCGCCGGCACCGGGACGACGCGGCCGCTCGGCCCCGACGACGTCGACGCGGTCCTGCGGCTCGACGCTCTGACGGCCCACGACTACCCCGGCGGCGTCGCGACCCAGCACACCCCGCTCGACCGCGGGACGGCGACCCCGACGTCGACGAGACCGGCGTTCGGAACGGTCACGCCGGACGGTGAACTCGTCGCGATGACCTTCGTCGACACGGACGGGCCCCACGCTGAAACCGACTTCACGGTCGTCCACCCCGGGCTGCGCGGCCACGGGCTCGGACAGGCGGTCAAGGCTGCGTCGGTGCTCGCGTTGGCGGAGTCGGGCACGACACGGTTCCGCACCGGCGGATCGGCGGAGAACACCGCGATCGCGGCGGCGAACGCCGCCCTCGGCTACGTCCGCGACGAGGAGTGGGTGACGCTCGAGCCGCGCTGACGCTCCGGACGTGCACCGCGACGGACGGGAGGCGCGGGTCGGGCCCGCACCGCGCCTCCCGTCCGTCGGTCCGAAGCGCGTCAGGCGGCGTCGAGGCGACCGGCGCCGACCGGCAGCGGACCGGACCGGTAAACGAGCGAGACGTCGGCCGCGGTCACGGTCCTGGTGGCCGTCCCGAACCGCCACACGCGGTTGTACAGGTAGACCCCGATCCGCGTGCCGCCCTGGTCCGGGACCGCCCACGTCCCGGTCCCCCACTGCGCGGGGTGGCCGACGCCGTCAATGGTCACGGTCGGTCGGGCGAACCAGGTGAGCATCGGGCGAGTGATCCGGAGTTCCACGCGGCGCTTGGTCGTGCCGGACGGCTGTGTCGTTTCCACCGTCGCAGGATACGGTGCCGCCGGATCAGCGCCCGCCGCGCATGTGCGCCGCGATCGCCGCGCGGTCCGCGGGGTCGAGCGGCGCCACCGGGTACCGGCTCATGTCCTCGTGGAACTCGTACCCGTCCCCGGAGGCGCGCGGGATGACGTGCAGGTGCGCGTGCGGCACGCCCTGGTCGGCAGCGGCGCCGTTCGACATCACCAGGTTCGTCCCCTCGACCGCCGCGCCGAGCACCTGGCGCAGTGCGCGATCGGCGCGCTGGGCGACGAGGGCCAGCTCGACGACCTCATCGTCGTCGAGCGCGGCGAGGTCCGGCGCGTGCCGGATCGGCAGCAGGAGCACGTGGCCGGGGTTGATCGGGTGGCTGTCGAGGACGGCGACGACGAGGTCGCCCCGCACGACGACGTCGAACGAGTCCGCAGCGAGGTGGGCACAGAAGTCGCACGAGTGATCGGCCGTCATCCGCCGAGCGTAGCGATCGACCGAATGTAGGTTGACAGCGTGACGACGATCGACCTCAACAGCGACCTCGGCGAGGGCTTCGGCGCCTGGACGATGGGCGACGACCGGGCGATGCTCGACGTGGTGTCGTCGGCGAACGTCGCCTGCGGGTTCCACGCCGGCGACCCCGCGATCATGCTCGACACCTGCCGCCTGGCCGCCGAGCGGGGTGTCGCGGTGGGGGCCCATGTGGCGTACCGGGACCTCGTCGGGTTCGGCCGGCGCGCGGTCGAGGTCACGCCGGAGGCGCTGTACGCCGACGTCGTCCACCAGCTCGGCGCCCTGCTCGCGACGGCGCACGTGGCCGGCACGACCGTCACCTACGTGAAGCCGCACGGCGCCCTCTACAACACCGCCTGCGCCGACCCGGTGCAGGCCGACGTCGTCGTCCGGGCGACGCGCGACGTCGACCCGACCCTCGCCGTCCTGGCCCTGCCGGACTCCGAGCTCCTCCGCGCGGCGACCGCGCACGGGCTCCGCGCGGTGTCCGAGGTCTTCGCCGACCGCGCCTACGAACCCGACGGGTCCCTCGTGGCGCGCAGCCGCCCGGGTGCGGTCCTGCACGACCCGGCGACGGTCGCCGAGCGGGTGCTCCGGATGGTCACCGACGGCACCGTGGTCGCCGTGGACGGCTCGGTCGTGCCGGTCCGGGCGGACTCGGTGTGCGTGCACGGCGACTCCCCCGACGCCGTCGCGATGGCCAGGGCCATCCGCTCGCTCCTGGACCGCCACGGGGTCGCGACCTCCCCGTTCGCCCCGACACCGTGAGCGCAGCGGTCGCGCTCGCCGGACCGATCCCGGAGGTGCGCCGCGCGGGCACCCGTGCGGTGCTCGTGACCTTCGACACGCTCGCCGAGGTCACCGCGTTCCGCGCCGGACTCGAGGCCGCGCCCGTGCCGGGCGTGACCGAGCTCGTCTCGGGCGCGCGCTCGCTGCTCGTCCGCTTCGACCCGGAACGCACCGATCCCACGCGGCTCGCGCCGCGCCTCCAGGCCGTCGAACCCGTCCTGCCCACCCGAGCCGACCTCGGCGCGGTGACCACGATCCCCGTCACCTACGACGGCGAGGACCTCGACGCCGTCGCCACCATGGTCGGCACGACGCGGGACGGGCTCGTCGCCTGGCACACCGGCCAGGTCTGGACGAGCGCGTTCTGCGGCTTCGCTCCCGGCTTCAGCTACCTGACCGGGACGGCTCCGTCGCTCGACCTGCCGCGGCGCACCACCGCCCGGACCGCGGTGCCCGCTGGCAGCGTCGCGCTCGCCGGGGAGTTCAGCGCCGTCTACCCGCGTGCGTCCCCGGGCGGCTGGCTGCTCATCGGCCGCACCGACGTGCCGATGTGGTCACTGGATCGCGAGCCACCCGCGCTCGCACCGGCCGGCACGCGGATCCGGTTCGTCGAGGTCTCCCGCGCATGAGCGGCCTCACCGTCCTGCAGGTCGGCCCCGGGACGTCGACGCAGGACCTCGGCCGCCCCGGGTTCAGCGACGCGGGACTCGGGACGTCCGGCGCCGCCGACCGCGGTGCCGCGGCGCTCGCGAACCGGCTGGTCGGCAACCGTCCCGAGGCGGCGGTCCTGGAGGCGCTGCTCGGCTCCGTCACGCTCCGTTCGGACGCGCACGTGGTCGCGGCGCTGACCGGCGCACCCTGCCCGGTGACGGTCGAGCGGGCGGACGGTCGGGTGCGCGGCGCCGCCTGCTTCGAGATCGTCGCCCTCGCACCCGGCGACGTGCTCCGGGTGGGGGCCGCCACGTCCGGGCTGCGCACGTACCTCGCGGTCCGCGGCGGCATCGCCGTCGACCCCGTGCTCGGCAGCCGCTCGTGGGACTCGCTCGCACACCTCGGTCCGCCGCCGGTCACGACGGGGGACGTCCTGCCGATCGGGGACGCCGCCAGCGCATGGCCGCTCGTCGACGCCGTCGCGCCGCCGCGCTGGCCCGCTCCGGGCGAGGCGGTCGTCCTCGACGTCACCGCTGGTCCCCGGGACGACTGGTTCACCCCGGCGTGGCGTGCGGTCCTCGTCGACCAGCTCCACCAGGTCACCCCGGACAGCGACCGGGTCGGCGTGCGGACCACCGCTGCCCGACCGCTCGTGCGCCGTGTCCCCGGCGAGCTGCCGAGCGAGGGCGTCGAGACCGGATCGCTCCAGGTCCCGCCGGCGGGCCACCCCGTCCTGTTCCTCGCCGACCACCCCGTCACGGGCGGCTACCCCGTCGTCGCGGTGCTCACCCCCGCGTCGGTGGACCGCGCCGCCCAGCTCCGGCCGGGCGACGCGATCCGGTTCCGCGTCCTCGACTGACTCAGCCGGCGTACTCCGGATCGGCCGCCGGGTCGTACGGCTGCACCCCCCACGAGCCGTCGTCCGACGCCGGGGCGGGGTGCTCGTTCTGCCAGAGGACGTCGACCGCGGACCACTCCGACGCGCTGCACCAGTCGAGCACGTACGCGTCGTGGGCCACCGGCGCCACGAACAACGACGACCTCGGGATCCGGCCGAGCGACTCTCCCCGTGCGGTCATGCACCCCTGCAGCCGGTCGAACGCCGCGAGGTACTCGCTGCGGGTGACGACGCCGTCCTCGGTCGCCTGGTCCTGCGCCGCGCTCGCCGCGGGCATCGGGGGCGTGCGCAGCCAGCCGTACGACAGCGTCCACCCGAGGTCCCCGTCCACGCTGAGCCGGATCCGGTGGCCGGCGATCTCCGACGACGCGTACGAGCCCGTGACGTGCGACCCGGCGGCGCACGAGGCGCTGCCCCCGGTGACACCGGACCCGCGCTCGGTGATCTCGCCGCTCCCGGTGCGACACGTGGCGACCCAGGTGAACGTGTCGGCGCGGGCGGGAGCGCGTCCGACCGTGATCGTCTCGTCCGACGACCCGACCCGCCCGACCGGGCTGCCGACGACCCGCAGGTACGTCGCGCCCGACCCGCCGACGACCGTCGCGGCCTGGCTCTGGGCCTCGAGCGCGGCGGGGTCCGGACTCGCCGCCGCGGTGATCGCTCCACCGGCGGCAGCTCCGCCGAGGACGCACACCACCGCTCCCGCGATCGTCGCCGCCCGCCACCGTCGACGCCGCCGGGGCGTGTGCTCGACGGTGTCGACGAGCAGCGCCCGCAGTGCCCGGTCGCGGTCGCCCGGCTCCCTGTCCGTGGAGGTGCTCATGATCGTGCTCCGTTCCGTTCGACGGCCGGTCGGGTGGTGGGTGCGCTCGCGCCGAGTGCGGCGGCGAGGCGGGTGCGCGCCCGGGAGAGACGCGACTTCACGGTCCCCGGCGCGATGCCGAGCGCCGAGGCGATCTCCCGCTCGCTGT
>NZ_BACZ01000683.1 GCF_000333375.1 Curtobacterium sp. B18 | reverse complement strand
CGACGCGGTGGTCGTCGGGCCGACCAGGCCGAAGGGACCGGACGGTCCGTAGTAGGCGCCGCCGACCGCGTTCGGCCCGACCGCGGCGTACAGCAGCGGTTCGGAGCCCTGCTCGACGCCCTGCGTGAAGGGCAGCGCGCGGTCGCTGGACCGGACGGGCTTCGACCGGCCGAGTGACCGACCGGCCGACTGCAGGTTCGTCCGGGTGTACCCGGGGTGCGCGGCGGTGCTCACGAGCGGCCAGTCCAGCTCGACCGAGATCCGGTGCAGGTGCAGCGCCAGCAGCAGGTCGGCGAGCTTCGACTGCGAGTAGGCACGCCAGCCGTTGTACCCGCGCTCCCACTGCAGGTCGTCGAACCGGATCCGGCCGGGGATCGCGGCGAGGCTCGACATCGTCGCGACACGGGCGTCGGGGGACCGGAGCATCGAGGGCAGCAGCAGGTTCGTCAGGGCGAACGGGCCGAGGAAGTTCGTGCCGAACTGCAGCTCGAAGCCGTCCACCGTCTCGAACCGCTTCGGCGGGGCCATCACGCCGGCGTTGTTCACGAGGACGTCGAGGGCCCGCTCGTCCGCCACGATGCCCGCGGCGAAGCGTCGGACGCTCGCGAGGTCGGCGAGGTCGAGCTCGCGCACCTCGACGTCGGCGCCGGGGTGTGCGGCGCGGATGTCGGCCGCGGCACGGTCACCCTTCTCCGTCGAGCGGACGGCCAGGACGACCGAGGCCCCGGCTGCGGCGAGGCGCGTGGCGGTCTCCTTGCCGGTTCCGCTGTTCGCGCCGGTGACGACAATGCGGCGGCCGGTCTGGTCGGGGATCTGGGGCATGCCCGCGACCGTACTCGCCGGGAGGTGCGGATCCGGTGCGCGCGTGGTAGATTCATACAAACGCATGGAAATGCCGACCAGCCGGTCACCACCGGTCGGTCGCGGTCCATCGCCGGCCGCCCAGGCCGGTCGTGATCAGGAGGACAGCATGAGCAACGCATTCGGCACCGACCGCCCCTCGGACGTGCCGCCGCCCGCACCCGAGCGGATCGGCCCCGTGCAGCTCGGCCTCGACACGTTCGGCGACGTCACCGAACTCCCCGACGGCAGCGTCAAGTCCGACGCGCAGAGCATCCGCGACGTCGTCGCGCAGGCCGTCCTCGCCGACCAGGTCGGCATCGACTTCATCGGCGTGGGCGAGCACCACCGCGCCGACTTCATCGTGAGCGCGCCCGAGGTCGTCCTCGCCGCGATCGCCGCGTCGACCCGCACGATCCGGCTCGGCTCGGCCGTGACGGTGCTGTCGAGCGACGACCCGGTCCGGGTCTACGAGCGCTTCGCCACCGTCGACGCGATCTCGGACGGCCGTGCCGAGGTCATCCTCGGCCGCGGCTCCTTCACCGAGTCCTTCCCGCTGTTCGGCTACGAGCTGCGTGACTACGAGGTCCTCTTCGAGGAGAAGCTCCAGCTCTGGGCCGCCCTGCGCGGCGGCGACAAGGTCACGTGGTCCGGCACGAAGCGCGCATCGCTCACCGACCAGGACGTCTTCCCGAAGCTCGAGCACGGCCCCATCCCGACCTGGGTCGGCGTGGGCGGCTCCCCGCAGTCCGTCATCCGTGCGGCGTCGTACGGCCTGCCGCTGTTCCTCGCGATCATCGGTGGGCAGCCCGCGCAGTTCGCCCCGTTCTCGCGCCTCTACCGCCAGGCGCTCGCGCAGCTCGACCTGCCGCAGCAGCCGATCGCCATGCACTCGCCCGGGTTCATCGCCGCCACCGACGAGGAGGCCGCCGAGCGCTACTGGCCCTACCACAAGGCCGTCACCGACCAGCTCGGCCGGGAGCGCGGCTGGCCGCCCCTCGACGTCGCCGGCTACCGGGCCGGGCTCTCGGCCGGGGGCTCGCTCTACGTCGGGTCGCCGGAGACGGTCTCCCGGAAGATCGCGCGGAACATGCGGATCCTCGGCGTCTCGCGGTTCGACATGCGGTACGCGACGGGTCGCCTGCCGCACGACGACATGATGCGGTCGATCGAGCTGTACGGCACGCAGGTCGCGCCGCGGGTGCGGGAGCTGCTCGCGGAGCCGGTTCCGGTCGCGTAGCGCGCGGCGTCGCCGGCCTCGGGTCGGCGGTGCCGCCGGCCGTGCTCCGGTGGTGCGCTCGGCTGCGTCTGCGGTGGCCGGGAGGCGCGGCTCGCCGCATCCGCGCCCCTCACGGGGTCGCCGGGTACGGTCCAGGGCATGACGTCACGCCCCGCTGCCCTCGAACGTCGGTTCCGTGGTCGGATCATGGGCGTCGGGACGACCTCCGGGGTCCGCATCGTGGTCGGCATCTGGGAACGCTCGCCGTTCGGTGCCTTCACGGACGTCTTCCTCGAGCTCCCCGACGGCTCGTCGGTGCTGCTCGCGCCCGACGAGATCGTGGCCGCCTACGTCTCCGGCACCTACCGCTTCGACACCGTCTCGGTCGTCGACGTCTCGGCACGTCGGACCGCGAGGGGCCTCGAGCTCGCCGCCGGTGCCCTCGAGGCCTCGATCGACGTCGGTGGCATCTCGCCGCTCGGGCGCATCCTGCGCATCGTCCCGAAGCCGGTCGCCCGTGACCCCCGGTGGCTCGCCGCGATCGACCCGGTCGCGCGGCTCGTCGCGCCCGGATCGGGCACCGCGGGCTCGGCGGGCAACGGGCGGCGCGAGTACTACGGCGTGACCGGGGCGCACGACGTCACGGGCGTGCGGGGGACCTGGGCGGGGGAGCCCCTCGGGGAGCTCGCGCCGCTCGACCCGCCGGTGGCGTTCGGGTTCGCGTCGATGCCGCGCATCCCGCAGGTCGTCGACGTCGAGACCACGATCCGCGAGCCCGTCTGACGCCGGGGCCTCCGGGCGGGCGGGGCGACCCGGAACGACATCGTCGCTGTCGTACGACGTCCGCGAAGTCGCTCCTTGCGGGAGCAACAGTTGCACGCGCGCGGCGGCGACATCGTCGCCGTCGTACGACATCGGCGAAGTCGCTCCTTGCGGGAGCAACAGTTGCACGCGCGCGGCGGCGACATCGTCGAGGTCGTACGACATCGGTGTTGTCGCACACTCCCGCACGCGACAGCGCCCGCACGGCTCCGCAGCCCTGTCCGCCGGACGCGCTCAGCGTCGCAGAGCAGACTGGCCGGAACGGACAGCGCCCGAGGGCCGGCCGAACGTCGAGCACAACGGGGCGCACGACGCGAGAGGAGCACCATGACCGACACAGAGGCAGACCAGCGCGCAGCCATCTCGGACATCGTCCACGGAGCCCGAACGGCACTGCTGACGACCGTGAGCGAGGACGGCGGACTCCACGCCCGGCCCCTCGCCGTGCAGGACAAGGCGTTCCACGGCACCCTCCGGTTCCTCGTGCAGGACGGGAGCGAGAAGGTCGAGGACATCGCCCGCAACCCGCACGTCAACGTGGCGATCGAGTCGCAGGGCGGGTACCTGTCCATCGCCGGCACGGCCACGGTCACCCAGGACGACACCGTCATCGACGAGCTGTGGTCCCCGTTCGCCGAGGCCTGGTTCCCGGAGGGCCGTCAGGACCCCTCGATCCGACTCCTCACCGTCGAGGGCGACTCGGTCGAGTACTGGACGCAGGACACCGGCCCGGTCGGCAGCCTCGTCCAGACGCTCAAGGCCGCGATCGGCAAGCAGAGCCAGCCTGACACCGGCGACCACGGGACGGTCGAGCTCTAGTCGGGCGACCGACGCAACGGACCCAGGCTCGCCGGACCCCGGCCCGCCAGACCCCGGCCCGCCCGGCACCGGCTCGCCGGACACCGGCCCGCCGGACCTCGTCCGACCGCACACACCCGGCCCCGCACACCGCGGGGGCGGGTGTGCCGCGTCAGGGCGGGCCGAGCAGCCAGAGGACGGCGACGAGCACCGGCTGCCCGAGCACCGCGCACACCACGAGGGTCCACCGCATCCGCGGCTTCGCCACGAGCTCCGGCGATCCGAACAGCGGCGCGAGCGGCATGAGCAGCCGGGGGGTCGACGCCATCGGGAGCGACACCGCGAAGATGTAGAGCGCGTACGCGGCCGAGAACACCACGGTCGTGAACCCGAGGCGACGGGTCGACCGACGGAGCAGCCAGACCGGGTAGGACACGAGCAGGAACACCACGATGAGGATGCCGCCGACGCCCAGCCACCGGCCGGCGATCAGGAACCACGGCGTGAGCGGCAGGAAGTCCACCCGGCCGATGAAGTTCACCCACCAGGACATCTCGGTCTCGAGGTAGGCGTTCGGCGACCCGGTCACGTGCGCGGCGATGACCGGCCACGCGAACCCGGCCAGCGCCATCACGAGGCCGGCGGCGACGACCTGGACCCGCTCCGCCACGGGGAAGACGTCGAGCGAGCGGAGCCCCTCGGTCCGCCGGGCACGGATCCACCGCACCAGCGCGACGACCCCGAGGACGAGCGGGATCGCGAGGGCCCCGGGCCGGGTGAACGACGCGACGACGCCGAGGACCGTGAGCAGCCCGTACCGCCGACGCTCCAGGGCGATCAGCGCCCCGAAGACGAGCGCCAGGAACATGCTCTCGGCGTAGCCGACCTGCAGCAGGAACGACAGCGGCCCGCACGTGAAGAAGAACACCGCCCACATCGCCGCGGACGACCCCGCGCGGTCGCGGACGAGACGGTGCAGCAGGTACGTGGCGAGGAGCCCGGCGAGCAGCGCGATCACGGGGGCGCCGACGTCGAACGGCACCCCCGTCGACGCGGTCAGCATCCGGATCGTGAAGGGGAACGCCGGCAGGAAGGCCCATGCGTTCTGTGCGACGTTGCCGGCGGCGTCGAGCGGCAGGCTCGTCGGGTACCCGTGCACCGAGATCTGCTCGTAGTACTGCCCGTCCCACGCGGTCAGGAAGTTGAGGAAGCCGTGGCCGTTGCCCCAGATCGCGTTCTCGGGCAGCGCGCGACCGATGAGCGGGTAGGCGAGGGCCAGCCAGAACGTCGAGACGATGCGGCCTCCGGTCCAGACCAGGAGCACCGCGGCCCACGCTGGCAGCGCGGTCGCGAGGTCGACGACCCGGCGGCGTCCGCTCGCGATCGACTCCGTCAGGGTCCCGTCCAGTCGACTCACCGCGGCGCTCCGCGGCGTTCGGGCAGGGCAGAGGGCACGGTACGAGCGTAGACGGACGATGCTTGGGTGTTCCTCACGGCGTGCCCGGGAGGCGCGACTCGCGTTGTGCAGATCGGAACGCGTCCGGTGGTGGGTCGGGTGCGGCGCGGGGCGCTCGCCTAGCCTGGTCGCGTCGTCCTCCGGCCGCGACGGCGCGGCCGGTCCGTCGGGGCGACGTCCGAACGATCCCGATCGACACCGAGGAGCACCGTGCCGAACAAGACCGCCATCGTGACCGACGCCGCGCCGAAGCCCGCCGGCCCCTACAGCCAGGGCATCATCGCGAACGGCTTCATCTACACCGCCGGCTTCGGCCCGCAGGACCCGGCGACCGGCGCGATCGCCGACGACGTGGCCGGCCAGACCGCCCAGGTGCTCGCGAACGTCGCCGCCGTCCTGGCCGAGCACGGTGCCACCCTCGACGACGTCGTGAAGTCGACCGTGCACCTCGAGCACTCCGACCGCGACTTCGCCGCCTTCAACGAGGAGTACGCGAAGCACCGACCCGGAGTTGGTGGACAGCGAGAACACGAGGACCGGCGGGTCGATCGCGACGCTCGCGACACTCGACGCGGTGAGGCCCGTCGGGCCGTCGGGGCCTTCGGCGGTGATGACGGCGACACCGGCAGGGTGTCCACGGAAGGCGGCCTTGTAGGCGTCCGCGATGGTCGCCGGGGCTTCGTCGGGCATGGGAGTCGTCGTCGTTCCTTCGCTGGGGATGGCCGCGGCTGCGCGACCACGTCCCAACGTATGACCTCAACCAAGGTTGAGGTCAACGATTCCCAGGTTCGTCCGATCCCGGGCGTGCCGTGTGACCCCGCGTGACGTGACGATCGGCACCGCGAGCGCGACGTTGGTGAGCAGGA
>NZ_BACZ01000684.1 GCF_000333375.1 Curtobacterium sp. B18 | reverse complement strand
CGCGTGGCCCGTCACCATGCTCGCCCTGCGCGACGAGTCACCCGAGCGACCGTGGGACCCGCCCGCCGCCTGGTGGCCCGACCGCGACCCGTCGATCCGCGGCGTCCGCGACCGTTCGGCCGGCGGCGCGTGGCTCGCGGCCTCCGACGCGGCCGGGCTGGCCGTGGTGCTCAACCGCGGTGAACCGGTCGCGAGCGCCGACGGTACCTGGACCACCCGCGGGGTCGTCCCGCTCGACGCCGTCGCCGGCGTGCTGCCGGGACACGACGGCACGGTGCCGACGACCCGGGCCTTCAACCTCGTCCGAGCGACCTCGGACGGCGCCGAGGTCACGACGTGGGACGGCACCGAGGTCCGGACGACCGTGCTCGGCCCCGGCGTGCACATGGTGACCCACGGTGAGCCGGACGACCCCCGGGCGCCGCGCATCGAGCGCTGGCTCGAGGCCTTCCGCGCCGCGGACGCGCCGGTCGGACCGCCGGTGCTCGGCCCCTTCGACGAACTGCGGACGGCCGACGCCGGGGTCGATGCCGGTGACGGGTGGAGCGGCTGGTTCGGCCTGCTCGCCGAGTCGGCCGCGCTGCCCGCGGACGATCCGGACGCGATCCTCCGGGACGCGCACGAGCACGACGGACGCGTCGCGACGCTGTCGATCGTCGCGGCGGCCGTCGGACCCGCGCGCACGGTGCTGCAGCACGCCCGGCTGACCGAGCCGGGGCGCCTCGACGGTTCGGTCGAGCTCCACCGCGCCTGATCGCTCGGCCCGTCCCTCCGGAGCGCACCGCGCCTGAGCGCTCGGCCCGTCCCTCCGGAGCGCACCGCGCCTGAGCGCACCCGCAGCGCGATCGCGCCACCGGCCTTGGTCCGTGCGCGTACCGTCACCGTTCGTGACCACCGGAACCCGGACCGTGCTCGCCGTGCTCGCCGCCACCCTCGTCGTGCTCGCGCTCGGCGCGTGTGCCGCCAGCCCGTCGAGCGCGGTCGGCGCAACCGCACCGTCCGAGGCGTCCAGCACCCCGTGGGACGACGCGGCCGGGACCGGCGTCGTGGTCATCGGCGACTCGATCACCGGCGGCCACGGGCTGACGACGGCCGAGGCGTGGCCGGCACTCGTCGCCGACCGGCAGGGGTGGTCGCTCACGAACCTGTCCTGCGACGGTGCCGGCGTCGCCGCGATCGGGGACGACGACGACTGCGCGAGCGCCTACGCGACGCTCGTGAAGCGCGCCGTCGACCTCCGGCCCGAGGTCGTCGTCCTGCAGGCCAGCTCGAACGACCTCGGGCTCGACACCGCCGAGGTCCGGAGCGCGACCGACCGGGTCGTCGAGGACGTGCACCGCCGACTCCCGCACGCGCGGCTCATCGGGCTCAGCGCGATCTGGGACCAGGACGCCCCGCCCGCCCAGCTCGCGTCGATATCGGGGGCGCTCCGGCACGCGCTCGCCCGGGACGGCGGCACCTACGTCGACATCGGCGAGCCGCTCCGTGGACACCCGACGTGGATGCAGTCCGACGACGTCCACCCGACCGCGCGGGGACAGCAGGCCATCGCCGCGGCGGTGACGGCCGCGTTCGCACGGGACCACGTGCGCTTCTGACGCCGCCGGGCGGGGCCTGGCCGGGCCGGGCCGCGGTCGTCGGGCGTCTGGAGTCTGGCGACAGTCGTCATGCGTCGGGCGGAAGCTGTCCGGACGCGCACCCGGATGACGGGTGCGCCACAGCCGGCGGTCCTACCGTCGCAGCGTGCCCCCGATCGTCCGACGCGTCCTCGCCGCGGGGACGGCCGTCGTGGCGGCGCTGGTGCTGACCGCCTGCTCGCCGGACGTCACGACGATGGTGGCGCTCGCCGGGACCGACGGCGTCCCGTCACGGGTCGTGGTCATCGGGGACTCGATCACCCGCGGGCACGGGCTGGCGGCGAGCCTGGCCTGGCCGGAGCTCATCGCGACGCGGGACCACCTGCGGCTCACCGACCTCGGGTGCGACGGCGCCGGGGTGCTCGTCGAGGGGGACGACCAGTGCGCCGCGACGTACGACGAGCTCCTCGACCGGGCGGCCGCGCTGGACCCCGCCGTCGTCGTGTTGCAGGCGAGCTCGAACGACCTCGGGCAGGACGACGACGCGCTCGACGGGGCCACCGCACAGCTCGTCGCGGACGCGCACCGGACGATGCCCCGAGCGCGCATCGTCGGTCTCAGCGCGATCTGGTCGGACGAGGCGCCCCCGGCACAGCTCGCGGCGGTGTCCGCGGCACTCGGGTCCGCGGTGCGGCGGACGGGCGGCGCCTTCGTCGACGTCGGCCAGCCGCTCCGGGGGCACGCCGACTGGATGCAGTCGGACGACGTGCACCCGACCGCGCGCGGCCAGCGCGCGATCGCGGCGGCGGTGACCGCCGCCCTCGGACGCGACCACGTGCGGTTGTGACGCCCGACGGGCGGGGGTGCGCCGCGCCTCCGGGCCACCCGACGGGCGGGACGTGCGCGGTGTCGCCATGCCCGCCCGATCCCGCGGTCAGACCGACGGCGTCGAGTCCGTCGAACCGACGGCGTCGAGCCGGTCGAACCGACGCGACGAGCCGGTC
>NZ_BACZ01000685.1 GCF_000333375.1 Curtobacterium sp. B18 | reverse complement strand
GCCGACTGCTCCGCCGGCGCGGACGACGTGGAACCGACCGGTGATCGCCGACCCGTCCGTGTCGTGACCTCGGGTCCCGAGGCCGGGGTCAGCCCTTCCAGACCGACTCGGCGCCGGCGTGCCCGATGATCACGACCTCGACGATCGAGACGACGGCGACCGCGACGAGCAGCACCGGGCCGATCACGGCGACGGCGCGCACGACACCGCGGTTGTCCACGCGGGCTGCGCCGAGGCGGTGCCAGCCCCACCAGAGCACGAGGAGCGCGAAGACGGCGATCGACCACGGCAGCATGCCGTCGGCGAGCTCGGTGTGCCGTTCGAGCAGCGCCGTCTCCTTCTCGTGGTGCTCCAGCCACTCGCCCGAGGACGTCGCGAGCGGGACGGACACGAGCGCGACGAGGCCGATGATCGGTGCACCGACCGCGAGCCACCGCCTGGCCGCGGGCCAGACCGCCACCGCGATCGCCGTGAGGGCCGCGACCGGGACCGCGACCGAGGTGAGGTGGACGAAGAGGGGGTGGAGCGGGATCCCGCCGAACTGCCAGTCCATGACGGCCTTTCACGTCGTGCGCCGTCCTCGAGACGGCGCGGTGGGATCAGACAACAGGACGTCTCGGCCCCGCGTCACGGTCGTCGTCCGCGTGGCGCATCCCGGGATCACTCGAAACCTCACACGAACGATGCCACCCGGACCTGGTTCGCTGGGCGCATGACCACTCCTGGACCGCACGCCGGTGAGGCGCACACCGGCGACCTCGCGGCACGACTGAACTGGCTCCGCGCCGGGGTGCTCGGCGCGAACGACGGCATCGTCTCCACGGCGTCGATCGTCGTCGGGGTCGCGGGCGCGTCGACCTCGGTCCCGGCGATCGCGACCGCCGGGATCGCCGCGCTCGTGGGCGGCGCGGTCTCGATGGCGCTCGGCGAGTACGTCTCGGTGAGCAGTCAGAAGGACAGCCAACGGGCACTCATCGAGCAGGAACGGCGGGAGCTGCACGAAGACCCGGTCGCCGAGCTCGAGGAACTCACGCAGCTGTGGGAGGCCCGTGGACTCCGGCGCGAGACCGCCGAGGCCGTCGCCGCCGAGCTGACGGACCGGGACGCCCTGCGGGCGCACCTGACCCGTCGCGAACGGCTCGGTCAGGTCCCAGAGCGGGTCGGTGTCCGGCACCAGCGCGAACGGCCACTCGCGGTAGTACGGCACCCACGCACCCTGCGGGTGCTCAGGAGCGACGAAGCGCGTGAACACCGTGCGGCCGCTAAAAAGGGGCAGGAGCCGTTCGATCCCGGCGGCGGCGTCCCTTAGGGGAGGGTCGCCCAGGGGCTGGACTCTAGAGATCCCCGGGAC
>NZ_BACZ01000686.1 GCF_000333375.1 Curtobacterium sp. B18 | reverse complement strand
GGGCCGAGCGCGAGCCGGTCGCGGAGGACACGCCGCCGTCCTCGGCCCACACCGTGCCGCGGGTGGTCGGGCCGAGCCGCCACCAGGCCAGGGCCGCGGCGGATCCGCCGACGACCGCAGCGACCGTCGGTGCGCCGAACCGCCGCCAGCCGCGCGCCATGGTGCGCTGATCGTACGCCGACATCGCGGATCGTCGATATGCCGGGACGGGTCGAGCGCCCTCCGGAGTGCCCGACCGGCGACGGCACCGGTGCGCGGTGTCGGGCCGTCCACCGGTCGGCTCACCGGTCGGCAAGGCCGGATGCGCCAAGATGGTGAGGTGACGGACGGCCGGGTGACCAGACGCGTGCTCGCGCGACGGTACCTGTCGGCGTGGATCGGGTTCTCGGCGGGCGGGCGGTTCAGCCAGGCGCTCGCGACCGTGATCGTGCTGTTCGCGTTCGGGCAGCCCACCGTGACCGCGCTCGTCGGGCGGGCCGGCGTGTGGGCCGTGCTCGTCACATTGTTCGTCCTCGCGGGCCTGAGCCTGCTCGGGCAGCGCTACCGGATCGAGTGGCACGGGGTGCTCCCCCTGTCGCTCCTGGCGTTCGTCGGGTACTGCGCGCTGAGCGTGGTGTGGAGCGAGTACTCGTGGGTGGCCCTCCGGGGACTCGTCGGCACGGTCGGCTTCATCGGGCTCGGGCTGTACCTCGCGCTGGGTCGCGACCTGGTGCAGGTGATCCGGGCGTCCGGCGACGCCTTCCGGATCCTGCTCGTCGCCGCGCTCGGGCTCGAGGTCCTGTCCGGGCTCGTCCTCGACACCCCGATCCCGGCGTTCGGCATCCAGGGGAACATCGCCTACGGCGGCCCGATCCAGGGCATCGGCGGCACCCGCAACTTCATGGGGTTCATCGCGGCGATGGCGCTGGTGACGTTCGTCGTCGAGTTCCTCACCCGCTCGGTGACGATGTGGCGCGCGATCGGCTCCACCGCCCTCGCGGTCATCGCGCTGATGCTCGGCATCCC
>NZ_BACZ01000687.1 GCF_000333375.1 Curtobacterium sp. B18 | reverse complement strand
ACACGAAACATTCGAGCAGCGAGTTCGACGCGAGGCGATTGGCGCCGTGCAGGCCGGACTGCGTGCATTCGCCCGCCGCATAGAGGCCGGGCAGATCGGTCCGCCCCTTCAGGTCCACGATGATGCCGCCGCAGGTGTAATGCTGGGCGGGGACGACCGGGATCGGCTGGGTGGTGATGTCGATGCCGAGGCTCAGCAGCTTGGCGTAGAT
>NZ_BACZ01000688.1 GCF_000333375.1 Curtobacterium sp. B18 | reverse complement strand
CGACGACTGGCCTCGACAGCTTCACCCAGATCGCGACTGTGCGGGTCGAACTCAAGGATTCCGACCCCCCGATCTGGCGAGTGGTCGAAGTGCCAACGTCTGTCACGCTGAAGGTT
>NZ_BACZ01000689.1 GCF_000333375.1 Curtobacterium sp. B18 | reverse complement strand
CATGGGCATCACGAAGGCGTCCCTCGCGACCGAGTCGTGGCTGTCCGCCGCGTCCTTCCAGGAGACCACCCGCGTCCTCACGCAGGCGGCCATGGAGGGCAAGCAGGACCACCTCGTCGGCCTCAAGGAGAAACCATCGCGGAGCTGAAGGCACCGGCGAGGAACTGGCCCTCGATCGCGATGTTCACGACACCGACGCGCTCCGAGATGACGCCGCCGAGGGCGCCGAACACGAGCGGGACGCTGAGGCTCAGCGCGCCGAGCAGCAGACCGGGGATCGGCAGGGACTTGCCCGCCGCGGCCCAGGTCAGGAACCCGATCACGAACACGACGGCGAACACCGCGGTGACCCACATCGGCACGCGGCGGAGCGCACGGGTCTCGACGAGCGCGTACACGGTGAGCACGGCGAGCAGCACGACCACGACGATCCCGGTCGCGACGGCCGGCAGCGGCACGTCGGGCAGGGCGAAGAAGTCGCCGCTGTTCGCGAGGCGGAACGTGGTCGTCCCGGTGCGGGGCAGCAGCGCGAAGAGGACGAGGGCGATCAGCGTGAAGACGCCGTACCCGATGGCCAGCTTCCAGCTGCGGGTCGTCTCGACCGGACGGCCGGCGAGCGGGGACGCGCTGGGCGCGGTGGGGCTGAGGGTGCTCACGCGGCGACCGCCTTCTTGCTGTTCTTCGTGGAGACGCGGCGACGGGCGCCCGGCTGCGGGATCCGGAAGATCGCGCGGACGAGCGGCGGGGCCGCGATGAAGAGGACGATGAGGGCCTGGATGACGCCCACGATGTCGATCGGGATGCCGTTCGCGGCCTGCATGGCGTAGCCGCCGTTCTTCAGCACGCCGAACAGGATCGCCGCCCAGAACACGCCCCACGGCTTCGACCGGCCGAGGAGGGCCACGGTGATGGCGTCGAACCCGATGCCGGCGTCGATGCCGGAGGTGAAGCCCGTCGTGACCGCGCCCTGCACCTGGTACGCGCCCGCGATGCCGACGAGGGCACCGGAGATGACGAGGACCCAGATGGTCAGGGACGGCACGCTCATGCCGGCCACGCGGGCGGCGCGCGGGTTCTCACCGATGGTGCGGAACCGGAAGCCGAGCGAGGACTTGTTGACGAGCCACCACACGACGACGACCGCGATGATCGCCACCACGAAGCCGAGGTCCACGCCGTACCGCGGTCCGAACAGCGGCGGCAGCACCGCGCTGTCCTTCGTCGCGGGCGAGATCGGGTTCGGGCTGCCCGGTGCCTGCAGGAGGCCCGGCGTGCGGAGCATGTAGCTCACGAGGTAGAGCGCGACGTAGTTGAGCATGATCGTCAGGACGACCTCGTTCGCGCCCGTCCGTGCCTTGAGCACGCCCACGATGCCGGCCCACACCGCACCGCCGACGATGCCGGCGACGATCGTGAGCGGGATGTGGATCGCGGCGGGGCCGTCGAACGAGAACCCGACCCAGCCGGCCGCCGCGGCGCCCATCAGGATCTGGCTCTAGAGGATCCCCGGGACCAGCT
>NZ_BACZ01000690.1 GCF_000333375.1 Curtobacterium sp. B18 | reverse complement strand
GACGCCATCGCCAACCCGATCTCGAGGTCTCGCGCGCCGGGGACCTCGGCGCGGATCGCGTCGAGCACGACCTGGGCGGCCTCGACGTCGTTCACGGTGACTTCGGCGCCGGGTGCGCGCACGATCGTCGGCTCCGGCAGTCCGCCGGCCTCGCTCTCGGCGCGGACGATGCGCTCGATCGAGGCGATGATCCGCTCACGGGTCTCCTCGTTGCGGGCACGCGTGGAGATCTCGATGACGGCCTGGTCGGGGATGATGTTCGCACGGGTGCCGGCGTGGAAGCTGCCGACGGTGACGACGCCGGCGTCGCTCGGCGAGACCTCACGCGAGACCACGGTCTGCAGGCGGACGACCGCCGACGCCGCCGTGACGACCGGGTCGAGCGAGGCCTGCGGGGCGGAACCGTGCGCACCACGGCCGTTGAACGTGACGGTCAGCCGGTCGCTCGACGCCATCACGGGGCCGCTGCCGACGGCGACGATGCCGACCGGTGCCGGCGCGGAGTGCTGCCCGAGCACGACGTCCGGCTTCGGGAAGCGGTCGACGAGCCCGTCCTCGACCATCGCCCGCGCGCCGGAGATGACCTCTTCCGCGGGCTGGAAGACGCCGACGACCGTGCCGTGCCAGTCGCCGGTGGTCGCGGCGAGGCGTTCGAGGGTGCCGAGCAGCCACGTCACGTGGATGTCGTGGCCGCACGCGTGCATCGTCGGGACGTCGTTGCCGTCCTCGTCGGTGCCGTGGTGCTCGCTGGCGTACGGCAGGCCGGTGCGCTCCTGGACCGGCAGTCCGTCCATGTCGGCGCGGAGCCAGACGACCGGCCCGTCGCCGTTCGCCAGGACGCCGACGACACCGGTGCCGCCGATGCCCGTGGTGACCTTGATCCCGCCGATCGCCTCGAGCCGGTCGGCGACGATGCCCGCGGTGCGGTGCTCCTGGAAGCCGAGCTCGGGGTGTGCGTGGAGGTCCTGGTACAGCGAGAGGAGGTCGAGAGTCACGCGCACCACGCTACATCCGACGACGGCCCGGCCACCTCGGACGAGGTGACCGGGCCGTCGGACGCGAGTCGCGCCTCCTGGATGGACCGCTTACGCGTCCTGACGCTTCAACCGGGCGTAGGCGCGCTGGCGAGCCTGCGCGTCGAGCTCGACCTTGCGGATGCGCACGGCGTCGGGGGTGACCTCGACGCACTCGTCCTCGCGCGCGAACTCGAGGCACTCCTCGAGGGAGAGCTGGCGCGACGGCGTCATCGACTCGAACGAGTCGGCGTTCGCCGAACGCATGTTCGTGAGCTTCTTCTCCTTCGTGATGTTGACGTCCATGTCGTCGGCGCGCGAGTTCTCGCCGATGACCATGCCCTCGTAGACCTCTTCGGTGGGGTTGACGAAGAACGTCATCCGCTCCTGCAGGTTCGTGATCGCGAACGGCGTGACCACACCGGAGCGGTCGGACACGATCGAGCCGTTGACACGGGTCTGGATCGGGCCGGCCCACTCGGCGTAGCCGTGCGAGATCGCGTTGGCGATGCCGGTGCCGCGGGTCTCGGTGAGGAACGCGGTGCGGAAGCCGATCAGGCCACGCGACGGCACGATGAACTCCATGCGGATCCAGCCGGTGCCGTGGTTCGTCATGTTCTCCATGCGACCCTTGCGCGCGGCCATGAGCTGCGTGATCGCGCCGAGGTGCTCCTCCGGCGTGTCGATCGTCATGTGCTCGTACGGCTCCTGCAGCTTGCCGTCCTCGTCACGCTTGGTGACGACCTGCGGCTTGCCGACGGTGAGCTCGAAGCCCTCGCGACGCATCTGCTCGACGAGGATGGCCAGCGCGAGCTCGCCACGCCCCTGGACCTCCCACGCGTCGGGACGACCGATGTCGAGGACCTTGAGCGAGACGTTGCCGATGAGCTCGCGGTCGAGGCGGTCCTTCACCATGCGGGCGGTGAGCTTGTGGCCCTTGACCTTGCCGACCAGCGGCGACGTGTTCGTGCCGATCGTCATCGAGATCGCCGGGTCGTCGACCGTGATGGTCGGCAGCGGACGGACATCCTCGGGGTCGGTCAGGGTCTCACCGATGGTGATGGTGTCGAAGCCGGCGACGGCGACGATGTCACCGGGGCCCGCGGACTCGGCCGGGTAGCGCTCGAGTGCCTTGGTGACGAGCAGCTCGGTGATGCGGGCGTTCACGACGCTGCCGTCGTGCTTGACCCACGCGACCGTCTGGCCCTTCTTCATGGTGCCGTGGAAGATGCGCAGGAGCGCGAGGCGACCGAGGAAGGGCGAGGCGTCGAGGTTCGTGACGTGCGCCTGCAGGGGGTGCTCGTCGTCGTACTTCGGGGCCGGGACGTGCTGCAGGATCGCCTCGAACAGGGGCTCGAGGTCGTCGTTGTCGGGCAGCGAGCCGTCTTCCGGCTTGTTGCGCGACGCGGCACCGGCGCGACCCGAGGCGTAGACCACCGGGACGTCGAGGATCGCGTCGAGGTCGAGGTCGTCGACCTCGTCCGACAGGTCGGAGGCGAGCCCGAGCAGGAGGTCCTGCGACTCGGACACGACCTCGTCGATGCGGGAGTCCGGGCGGTCCGTCTTGTTGACGAGCAGGATCACCGGGAGCTTCGCGGCGAGCGCCTTGCGGAGCACGAAGCGGGTCTGGGGCAGCGGGCCCTCTGATGCGTCGACGAGA
>NZ_BACZ01000691.1 GCF_000333375.1 Curtobacterium sp. B18 | reverse complement strand
TGCACCCCCATTATCTCGTATCGATGGGGGAACTGCGAAACCGCCCAGGTTGGGGGCCGCGGATCGCGACGTTCTCGCGGTTCCGAGTGGTCACCTTGGCGTGTGCCGTACATCCGCTCCAAGCGCCGTCAACCGCTCGACCCCGCCGTCGAGGCCGTCCCAGCGGGCATGCGCGTCGCCGGGGCCTTCTCGTGGCGACTGATCGTCGTCGTCGGGGCCCTCGCCGTCGTCGTGGCCCTGGTCATCCTGCTGCAGGACATCGTGGTGCCGTTCCTCATCGGCCTCATCGTGTGCGCCCTGCTCGCGCCGTTCTCGCGGTTCCTGCAGCGACACCGGTGGCCGAAGTGGCTCGCGGTGCTGTCCTGCTTCCTCGCGGTGGTGATCGTCATCGGCGTGCTCGCCCTCGTCGTCACCGCGCAGATCCGGTACGACCTGCCGATGCTCGAGCACCGCCTCGACCACAACGTGCAGTCGCTGCAGTCCCTGCTCGCCACCGAGCCGTTCGGGATCACCGCCTCGCAGGTGACGAAGTGGCTGTCCGACGGGACGAAGTTCCTGCAGTCGCACGCGTCGTCGATCGCCTCGGGCGCGGCGGAGGCGGGGAGCGGGCTCGTGCACGTGCTCGAGGGCCTCTTCATCGTGGTGTTCACGACGATCTTCGTGCTCGTCGACGGGCCGCGGATCTGGTCGTGGGTGGTGCGGCTCTTCCCCCGCCGGGCGCGCGGTCGGATCGACGTCGCCGGACAGGCCGGGTGGAAGACCCTGACGAGCTTCATCCGGGTCCAGCTCGTCGTCGCGGTCACGGACGCGCTCGGCATCGTGATCGGCGCCCTCGCGCTGCAGGTGCCGCTCGCGATCCCGATCGGGGTCATCGTGTTCTTCGGCGCGTTCGTCCCGGTCGTCGGCGCCATCGTCGCCGGGGTCGTGGCGGTCGTCATCGCCCTCGTGTTCAACGGCTGGGTCCCGGCGTTGATCATGCTCGGCATCGTGATCGCCGTGCAGCAGCTCGAGAGCCACGTCCTGCACCCGTTCCTCACCGGGTCGGCGGTCCGCGTGCACCCGCTCGGTGTCGTGCTCGGCGTCACCGCGGGCACGACCATCGCCGGCGTCGTCGGGGCGTTCTTCGCGGTGCCGTTCATCGCCACCGCGAACGCGATGATCCACGCTGCGGCGTCAGCGGACCCCGAGGCGGTGGAACGCGGCGCCGAGGAGCGCGAGGTCGACGCCGATCACGGCGGGGTCGACGCCGATCACGGTGGGGTCCAGTCGTAGCCGTCGATCCACCAGCAGAAGTACATCCACACCCACTGCAGCGCGATGCACACGACCACGACCGCCACCCGGTAGACCCGCGACCGGGGCAGCGCCACGATCCCGAGCAGCGGAGCGATCGGCAGCAGGATGCGCCAGGTGCTCGACTGCGGGAAGAACACCGCCAGCAGGTACACGAGGTAGGCCACGCCCCACAGGCGCAGCTCCAGCCCGATCCGCCTGGCAGCCGGCAGGGCGACGAACACCGCGAACCCGACCACCACCACGGCGAGCAGGACCGCGCCGGCCGGCTGCCCGAACCACCACCCGAAGCCCTGCACCCAGGGTGCGAACGGGACGAGTTCCTTCCACCCGATGTAGGACGACCGCCAGGCCAGCTCGGTGTCGGTGTACGCCCGCGGCACCCCGGTGACCGCCCAGGCGATCGCCGGCCACGCCAGGCCGACGAGCCCGGACACCACGGCGACCACGGCGGGCGGTACGAGCTGGCGCACCGTGAGCGGTGCGGACGCCCGGACCCAGGCCGGCCGGACCGCCCAGGCCACGAGGAACAGCGCGATCAGCAGCGCGAACGCGAGCCCGGTCGGCCGGGTCATGCCGAGCAGCAGCACGACCGGGAGCATCGACCACCAGCGGCGGTCCACCATGAGCAGCAGGGCGACGAGGAGCAGGAACAGGCCCATCGACTCGGCGTAGGCCACCTGGAACATCGCGGAGACGGGGGCGACGGCGAACAGCACCGTCGCGAAGGTCGCCCGCGCCGGGTCGAGGAACCGCCCCATCAGCCGTCGGAACACCAGTGCCGCGCCCCAGCCGAACAGCAGCGACACCGACACCGCGACGAACTCGAACGACGCACCCGTGACGGCCATCAGACCACGGACGAGGAACGGGTAGGCGGGCATGAACGCCCACGCGTTCTCGGTCACGTGCCCAGCGGTGTCCACCGGCAGCGTCGACGGGTACCCGGACGCAGCGATCACCCGGTACCAGGCACCGTCCCAGATCGACGAGAACGACAGCAGGCCCGGGTGCTGCACCGTGAACGAGTTCGCGGCCTGCACGCTCGCGAACGCGGCGAGCATCACGCCCGTCACGACCCGCGCGAGCACGTAGACGACCGTGATCCGCACCCACCACGGCACCACCCGGTAGCGGGCGTTCCACCGGGCGCGGGCAGGGCTCAGCCGGGCCGACCCGGCCGTCGTCAGGCCGTCAGCCACCGACGCAGACCGTGCTCGACCGAGGTGATCTGGTCGACGGGGACCTGCTCGTCGTCGTGGTGGGCCCAGACCGGCTCGCCGGGGCCGTAGTTGACCGCGGGGACGCCGAGCGCCGAGAACCGGGCGACGTCGGTCCAGCCGTACTTCGGACGGGGTGCCGGACCCCCGACGGCCGCGACGAAGTCCTGCGCCAGCGGAGCGTCGAGCCCCGGCCGGGCCCCGGCCGCGAGGTCGACGATCTGCACGTCGTAGCCGTCGAACAGCTCACGGACGTGGGCGACGGCCTCGTCGGCGGTGCGCGACGGTGCGAAGCGGTAGTTGACGTGCACCATGACCTCGTCCGGGATGACGTTGCCGGCGATGCCGCCCGTGATGCCGACGGCGTTGAGCCCCTCGCGGTAGTCGAGCCCGTCGACCGTGACCGTGCGCGGCTCGTACGCGGCGAGGGTGGCGAGGATCGGTGCGGCCTTGTGGATCGCGTTGTCGCCGATCCAGCTCCGGGCACTGTGCGACCGCTTGCCGAAGGCACGGACCTCGGCGCGGAGGTTGCCGTTGCAGCCGCCCTCGATCTGCGCGCCGGAGGGCTCGCCGAGGATCGCGAAGTCCCCCGCGAGGAGCTCGGGTCGGGTCCGGGCCAGGCGACCGAGCCCGTTCAGGGCGTCGCTGACCTCTTCGTGGTCGTAGAACACCCACGTGACGTCGACGTTCGGTTCGGCGAGGTCGTACGCGAGCTTGAGCTGCACCGCGCACCCGGCCTTCATGTCGACCGTGCCGCGGCCCCACAGGATCTCGGTCCCGTCATCGGCGGTGCGGAACTCGGTCGGCAGGTTCGCGTTGAGCGGGACGGTGTCGATGTGCCCCGCGATGACGACCCGGCGGTCGCGGCCGAGGTTCGTGCGCGCGACGATCGCGTCACCGTCTCGGATCACCTCGAGGTGGGGCAGCGGCGCCAGGGCGGCCTCGATCGCGTCGGCGAGCGGTCCCTCGTTGCCGGACACCGACTCGATGTCGCAGATGGCACGGGTGATGTCGATGGACGAGGCGGTGAGGTCGAGCGGCTCCGGCATGCGGGAAGCCTACCGGCCGACCCTTGCAGGGGCCGTCGAGGTGACCACCTGTGGACGGTTCGTGCTCTGTCCACAGGTGCCGCGCCTCCAGGCCGGGAGGCGCGGTGCGCGTCCGTCGGGCCCGTCCGGACGGACGGGTGGTCGCCACCGACCGCTGGGTACCCTGGTGCGGTGACCGACACGACCGCTGCCACCGACCGCCCGACCCACGCCTGGGGCCACGGCCTCGCGACGATCGCCGCCGACGGCACGACGCTCGACACCTGGTACCCCGAGACCCACCTCGGCGCACTCCCCGCCGACGCCGCGTTCCCCGCCGGGCTGCGGGCGCACGTCGGCGACGACCCCCGCCGTGCCGTCACGATCGAGGCGGTCACGACCGAGGTCACGATCGACGCGGCCCCCGCCAGCACGCCCGACGCCTACCTGCGCCTGCACCTGCTCAGCCACCTGCACGTCCGCCCGAACGAGGTCAACCTCGACGGCGTCTTCGCGCACCTGCCGATCGTCGCCTGGACGAACGCCGGCCCCGTGCACCCCGACGACCTGACGCGGCTGCGCCCCGGGCTGCAGCGCTCCGGGATCGCCGTGCACGCCATCGACAAGTTCCCCCGGCTGGTCGACTACGTCGTGCCCGACCGCGTGCGCATCGGCGACGCCAACCGAGTCCGTCTGGGCGCGCACCTCGCCCCCGGCACCACGGTCATGCACGAGGGCTTCGTGAACTTCAACGCCGGCACGCTCGGCGACGCCATGATCGAGGGGCGCGTCTCCCAGGGCGTCGTCGTCGGCCACGGCACGGACATCGGCGGCGGCGCGTCCATCATGGGCACGCTGTCCGGCGGCGGCACCCACCGTGTGTCCCTCGGCGAGCGGGCGCTGCTCGGGGCGAACGCCGGGCTCGGCATCTCGCTCGGCGACGACTCCGTGATCGAGGCAGGCCTGTACGTGACGGCCGGCACGAAGGTCGTGCTCGTCGGGGCGGCACCGAACCCCGACGGGACGCCCCGGACGGTCAAGGCCGCCGAGCTCTCGGGCACGCCGAACATCCTGTTCCGCCGCAACTCGCTGACCGGCGCGGTCGAGGCCCTGCAGCGGCAGGGGCAGGGCATCCAGCTCAACACCGCGCTGCACGCCTAGCCGGTCGTCGGCTGTGGGGGTGGTCGAGGGGCCGCACGGCCCGGTGCCGGTCCGCCGGTACGCGGCTCGTACGGGGGCCGCTCGGGGCACGACCCTCGTGTGGCTGCACGGCGGTGGGTTCTTCCGCGGTGACCTCGACCTGCCGGAGGCGCACGCGGTCGCCGGTGCCCTCGCCGACCGCGGACTCGACGTCGTCACGGTCGACTACCGTCTCGCTCCCCTGCCCGGGTTCCCGTTCGTCGGACGACGCGGCGCCCGCGGTCGACGACACCACCCGGTACCGAACGACGACGTCCGCGCCGTCCTCGCCGAGGTGCGTGCGGCGGCCGACGGCCCGGTGTTCCTCGGTGGCGCGAGCGCCGGAGCGTGCCTCGCCGCGGCCGTGACCCTGGCGCTGCCGGAGGATCGGCGTCCGGACGGCCTCGTCCTCGCGTACGGGTTCTTCCACGCCAGGACGCCCCGCGACCCGGCGGTGCTGCGGTCGGTGCGCGGGCACCGCCGCGTGACCCACCACCCGGTGCTGCTCGACCTGGCGAACCGGAACCACGTCGGACGCGCGGGCGACGGCGACACCGCGTTCCCCGGCGGGACGGACCCGTCGGGCATGCCGCGCACGCTCATGGTGGACGCCGAGCACGACACGATGCGGGCGTCGGGCGACCGGTTCGCCGCCGAGCTCCGGGCCGCCGGCGTCGACGTCGAACGGCACGTGCTCGCGGCAGCGCGGCACGCGTTCCTCAACCGACCGGGGTCGCCGGACTCGGACCGGGCGCTCGACCTCGTCTCGGCGTGGGCGGCGCGCTCGTCCGGCGCATGAGCGGCGGCGCGGCGCGCTCGCCCGACGGATGGGCGGCGTGAGCGGGCAGGCGGTGGAGCCGGCCGTGCGACGGACGGGAGGCGCGGTGCGGGCCGGCACCGCGCCTCCCGTCCGCCGCCGCGCCCGTCCCGCCACTCCCGCACAACCAAAGTCACGTCGAACCACGCGATGACATGGTTCGACGTGACTTGTGTTGTGCGCTGCGCGCCCCCGAACGAACATCGCGCCCCGTCGGAACGGGGCGCATTGTTCGCGCGGGGGCGCGGTGCAGCGGCGACGCGGCGACCACCGCGCTCCCGCGCGCGGCGTCAGCGCGCCGGGAGGTCCCGCTCGGCGTGCCCCACGTAGAGCTGCTGCGGGCGCCCGATCTTGTTCAGCGGGTCGTTGTTCAGCTCGCGCCACTGCGCGATCCACCCCGGCAGACGCCCGATGGCGAACAGCACCGTGAACATCCGCGGCGGGAAGCCCATCGCCTTGTAGATGATGCCGGTGTAGAAGTCGACGTTCGGGTAGAGCTTGCGGCTGACGAAGTACTCGTCCTCGAGCGCGATGCCCTCGAGCTCCATGGCGATGTCGAGCAGGTCGTCCTGCACGCCGAGTGCCTCGAGCACCTCGTGCGCGGACTCCTTCACGAGCTTCGCGCGCGGGTCGTAGTTCTTGTAGACGCGGTGCCCGAAGCCCATGAGCTTCACACCGCGCTCCTTGTTCTTCACCCGCTCGACGAAGCGGGTCACGGGCTCGCCCGAGTCCTTGATCTGCTGGAGCATCTCGAGGACGGCCTCGTTCGCACCGCCGTGCAGGGGGCCGTACAGGGCGTTGATGCCGGCGGAGATCGAGGCGAACATGTTCGCCTTCGTCGAGCCGACCATCCGGACCGTGGCCGTCGAGGCGTTCTGCTCGTGGTCCTCGTGCAGGATGAGGAGCCGCTCGAGGGCCTTCGACAGCACCGGGTTCGGCTGGTAGGTCTCGGCCATGGTGCCGAAGTTGAGGCGCAGGAAGTTGTCGACGAACGACAGCGAGTTGTCCGGGTACAGGAACGCCTGCCCGATGGACTTCTTGTGCGCGTACGCGGCGATCACCGGCAGCTTCGCGAGGAGCCGGACGGTCTGGAGCTCGACCTTCTCGGGGTCGTCGACGTCCATGTCGTCCTCGTAGTACGTCGACAGGGCGCTGACGGCGCTCGAGAGGACCGACATCGGGTGCGCCGAGTGCGGCAGGGCGTCGAACAGGCGACGGAGGTCCTCGTGCAGCAGCGTGTGCCGACGGATGCGGGCGTCGAAGGACGCGAGCTCGGACTCGGTCGGGAGCTCGCCGTAGATGAGGAGCCAGGCCACCTCGAGGAAGGTCAGGTTCGACGCGACCTGGTCGATCGGGTAGCCGCGGTACCGCAGGATCCCCTGGTCGCCGTCGATGTAGGTGATGGCGCTCTTCGTCGACCCGGTGTTCACGAACCCGTAGTCGAGCGTGTTCATCCCGGTCTGCTTCTTGAACGTCGAGATGTCGATGGCGGACGCACCGTCGACGCTCGGCAGGATCGGGAACTCCGCCGTGCCACCCGGGTACGTCAGCGTCGCGGTCGCCGTGGCCTGCTCGGCGGCGGGACTCACGGGGACGGGCGTGGTGGGCGGTGTGGCCGTCTTCTGAGCGTCATTGGCAGTGTCAGTCACGATGACAGCCTAATCGCGCCCACTGTCGGTCGTGCACACATCGAGCCTCAGGACTTGGTGGGAACCACGGATTGCGCGGAGCGCGAAAGGCTCAGGCGGATGCCAGACGCCGCGAGCTCGCCAGGCGCTGCGCGGCTGCGGCGATGCGTTCGTCGGTCGCGGTGAGGGCCACACGGACGTGCTCGGCGCCCGCCGATCCGTAGAACGTGCCCGGTGCGACGAGGATCCCGCGCTCGGCCAGCCAGGCGACGGTGTCGAGTGCGGGTTCGCCCCGGGTCGCCCAGAGGTAGAGACCCGCATCGCTGTGGTCGATCCGGAAGCCGGCGCCTTCGAGTGCCCGTCGGAGCATGTTCCGTCGGGCGCGGTACAGCGCCTTCTGCGCCTGCACGTGGGTCTCGTCGGCGAGGGCGACGATCATCGCTTCCTGCACCGGGAGCGGCGGCATCATGCCGGTGTGCTTGCGGACCGCGAGCACCTCGGCGAGGACCCGCGCGTCGCCCGCGACGAAGGCCGCCCGGTACCCGGCGAGGTTCGACTGCTTCGACAGCGAGTAGACGCTGAGCACGCCGTCGACGGAGTCCCCCACCACCCGGGGGTCGAGGATCGTCGGCGTGGGGGCGGCGTCGTACGGCGGCTCCCACCCGAGTTCGGCGTAGCACTCGTCGCCGACGATGACCGCGCCGAGTTCCCGCGCCCGCTCGACCGCGACACGCAGCTCGTCGATCGACAGGACGCGGCCGTCCGGGTTGCCCGGCGAGTTCAGCCAGACGAGCTTCGTGGTGGACGGCCACGCCGCAGGGTCGTCCGAGGCGAGGGCGTCCGCGCCGACCAGGGCCGCACCGAGCTCGTACGTCGGGTACGCCGCGGCCGGGAACACGACCGTGTCACCGCGGCCGATCCCGAGCCAGAGCGCGAGCCCGGCGATGAACTCCTTCGAGCCGATCGTCGGCAGTACCTGGTCGGGCGTCAGCGTGACGCCCTGCCGACGGCCGTACCAGTCGGCGATCGCCTCGCGCAGGGCCGGCGTCCCGGCGACCTGCGGGTAGGCGTGCGCGTCGGTCGCCTCTGCGAGCGCCGTGCGGACGACGGCGGGGGTCGGGTCGACGGGCGAGCCGACGCTGAGGTCGACGATGCCGCCCTCGACCGCCGCTGCCTGCTGCTTGAACGGGACGAGCTGGTCCCAGGGGAAGTCGGGGAGGTCGAGCGCCACGGTCCGGCTCCGGGTCAGCCGCGGGGCGGCTCGGCCATGACGACCGGGTGGTCCTTGTGGATCACGCCGACCTTCGCAGCACCGCCGGGGGAACCGACCTCTTCGAAGAACTCGACGTTGGCCTTGTAGTAGTCGGCCCACTCCTCGGGGAGGTCGTCCTCGTAGTAGATCGCCTCGACCGGGCAGACCGGCTCGCACGCACCGCAGTCGACGCACTCGTCGGGGTGGATGTACAGGGACCGGTCACCCTCGTAGATGCAGTCGACCGGGCATTCGTCGATGCAGGCGCGGTCCTTGACGTCGACACAGGGCTGGGCGATCACGTACGTCACGGTTGGGGTGCTCCCTTCGGACTGAGCAGATCGAGTCTACCCGCGCGGCCCGGCCGCACCTGACCGCCGGACGGCGAGGTCCGCACTCCGCCGGACCGCGAGGTCCGCACTCCGCCGGACCGCAGGACCGGTCCACACCGCGCCGGACCGTCAGGACCGCGCCGGCCCGTCCGCACCACTCCGCGCCGGACCGTCAAGAGCGGTCCGCGCCACCGGACCGTGCGGCGGCCGCCCGGATCCCGGACAGGTCCGGCCAGGCGAGCACGAGCGCGGTGACGGCCGCCGGGCCGAACGTCCACACGTAGCCGGCGACGTTCGCGAGCACGAGCGGGGAGCTCTGCCCGGCCACCGACGTCAGGACCTGCGTCGCGGCGATGATCCCGATGCCGACCGCGGCGACCATCGCCCGCGACCGGTACAGCAGCCGGATGCCGACCGTGAGCCCGACCACGATGAGCGAGGTGAGCACGATCCCGACCGGGAACCCCCCGAGGGCCTGCTGGTGCGTGACGGTGCCGAGTCCCCCGGCGACGAGTCCGAGGACGAGGGCGACCACGACCGCGGTGACCTTGCCCTGCCGCGAGAACTCGGCGAAGGTCTGCGGCGCCTCGGGGACACGGTCGACGTCGTGCCGGAACGCCTCGGTCGCCCGGGCGTGCTGCCGCTCGCCGTGCGGCATCACCCACGACAGCGCGGTGGGGTCACGGGGATCGACGGGGTCGACGGTCACCTGGGAGCGGTACTGCTCGACGGCCGCCCGGACCTTCGCCCGCACGGGGAGGACGTCCACGGTCAGGTCGGTCTGCCCGGAGTCGGGGTCGACGATCATCGAGAACGGGAGTTCCTCGGCGCGTGCGGCGTACCGCGCCGCGTGGTGGACGCGGACGTGGTCCGGGTGACCGTAGCCGCCGTCGTCGGCGTAGCTCACCACCGCGTCGGCGCCGGTGGAGCGGATCGCGGCGCGGATGTCGTCGACGACCTCACCGAGGTCGGCCGCGGTGAGCGAGTCGGCCGGGGCGTCCCCCGCGGCGACCGCGCGACCGTCGGGGCCCCACTGCATGCCGGAGTCGGTGTAGCGGCGCTCGGGCAGGTCCGTCGGCCGTGCACCGGGGCCGCCGAGCCAGAGGTGCGCGGGACCGCCGAGTGCGGCGAGGGCACCGGCGATCTCGGTCTCGCGGTGTGCGGCGACACGGGGGCCGTCGCCGAAGAGCGGCCCGAGCTCGGGGGTCAGCATCTCCCCGCGCTCACCCCGGGTCGCGGTGAGCACCGTCACCTCGGCGCCGACCTCGAGCAGGGTGGCGATCGTCCCACCGGACGAGAGCGTCTCGTCGTCCGGGTGGGCGTGCACGAACAGGACGCGCTCGGGGCGGGTTGCAGGGGCCTTCGACATCGGGTCCAAGCGTACCCAGCGGCGACTAGCGGGGCGTCACGATGTAGGTCGCGGTCACACCGTCGTTGCCGTCCGAGAACGTCAGGACCACGCGGTAGGCGTCGCTCCGGAACATCCCGAAGGCGCTCGAGGAGTCCGCGCGCTTCGCCGACTCGGTGAACCCGGCGTCGGTGAGCTGCTGCGCCGCCGCCTGGAAGTCGTCGACGGAGCCCGCGCGGACCTGTGCGACCCAGCCGGAGCCGTTCGGGCCGGAGCCGCCGCCGAGCACGGTGCCGTCGACGAGCGGGACGTCCTCGGTCGGGAAGCCGTCCGGGACCTTGCCGTCCGAGGTCACGTTCGCGCCCTTCAGCGCGGTGTCCAGGGCGCCGTCGATGCCCCCGGCGACCGAGGCCATGCCGTCCTGGACGGCCTTGCCGTCGATGCCCTGCACGCCCTCGGCGACGCTCGACGCGACCGAGGAGCCGAGGTCGGTGGCCTGCCGCACGGCGTCGGACGAGCAGCCGGCCAGTCCGGCGAGGGCGATGCCGGCTGCGACGGCGGCGATCAGGGTGCGGGTCGGGGTGCGCATGCCCAGCACCCTAGGGGGCGAGCCGGGAGGCGCGGCGTGAGTCCCCTGGGAACGTCACGTGCGCGACGGGGTCGCGCCGCGCCTCCTGGCCGGCCCGAGCGGACCGCTCGCGTCAGGCGACGTACGCGCGCGTCGCCGCGACGAGGGCGTCGACGCCCACCGGGATCGCCGTCTCGGCCTGCGGCGCGTAGA
>NZ_BACZ01000692.1 GCF_000333375.1 Curtobacterium sp. B18 | reverse complement strand
CTGATGACGGGTGCGAACCCGGCAGAGGTTGACCCGGTGGGATTCCGGGACCGACGGTGAAAGTCCGGATGGGAGGCGCGCTGGCGGACGACACGTGACCACGCAGGTGGTGCGTCCGTCCGTCGATGCCGACGATCGTCGAACACCCCCGGAGTCCCGTTGAGAGGACACCAGTGTTCACCGGCATCATCGAGGAACTCGGCACCGTCACCGCCGTCGAGCAGCACGGCGACTCCGTCGCGCTCACCGTCCGCGGGCCCATCGTGGTCCAAGACGCCCGACACGGCGACTCCATCGCGACGAGCGGCGTCTGCCTGACCGTCGTCGAGCAGACCCCGGAGACCTTCACGGCCTTCATCGTCGCGGCGGCCGCGGGCACCGTCGACTACGCCGGCTGGTACGGCGGGTACGGCAACTACGTCCGGATCAGCCACGGCGGTGGCGTGCAGACCGCGTACGGGCACATCGTGAACGGCGGGTTCCGCGTCAGCCCCGGGCAGCGGGTCTCGGCCGGGCAGCTGATCGCGCTCGTCGGCTCCACCGGCAACTCGACGGGCTGCCACACGCACTTCGAGGTGCACGTGAACGGCGCCACCGTCGACCCGGTGCCGTTCATGCAGGCGCGGGGCGTGGCCTTCTAGTCGTCCCGCCCGGCGGCCGTGTCGACGCCGTCGCTGACCGCCTCGACCCCGTCGCCGCCGTCCGCTGACGTCTCCACGCCGTCGTCGTCCAGGTTCCACAGCGCCCGGTACCAGGCGGTCCGCTCCTCGTCGAGCGGGACTCCGTACGCCTCGTGGAAGAGCCCCTCCCACCCGGGGCCGTAGTTCCAGCCGAGCGCCATCGTCGCCACACCGAGGTCCGCCCACCGGTCGGCGATCCCCAGGGCGTCGAGGTCCACGTGCCCGGCGAACCGTCCGTCGGCACCGATCAGGGTGTTCGGCGTGCAGGGGT
>NZ_BACZ01000693.1 GCF_000333375.1 Curtobacterium sp. B18 | reverse complement strand
CCACAAGATATTGAGGATTACCAGCAGGTTAATGCCTATATCGAGCGTAGGCGCCGGTTTGACGCCGATTCCTGGGTGGTCGAGCTTGATGTCGCAGGAGTCGAACGGTTCGCCGCTGAAATGACCGCGACGGGTTGACGGT
>NZ_BACZ01000694.1 GCF_000333375.1 Curtobacterium sp. B18 | reverse complement strand
CGCCGGGTTCGATCACCCGGCGGAGCGTCTCCACCGCAGCCACCGAGACGTCCGTGGTCGTCCGGACCATGTCGGGGTCGAGCCGCCACGACCAGCGGGCCTCGGCGAAGTCGGCGAACGCCTCGGGGAGCGCCCGGCCGTGCCCGACGTAGCCGGTGTCGCCGTTCGTGACCGCGGCCACGAGGGCGTCCCGCACTGGCTCGGCGAGCATGCTGTCCATCTCGGCGACGAACATCGGCAGCACCTCCGGCGGGTGTGCCGTGTACTTCTCGCTGGTGCGGGTGCGGTGCGCATCGAAGAGGGAGACCATGACGCTCATGGGGCCATCCTCGCAGCGGACGGTGTGATCTGGACCTCAGTCGAGGTCGGCGAGGGTGTACGGTCCACGCCGACGTGAACAGCGGGGGAGCGCTCGGTGACCGACCGCACGTCCCCCGTCCGAGGGGTCTAGCGTCGCCGACGTGAACCGTTCCCGCGTGCACCGTCGCCCGCTCCTCCGTCCGCTGCCGCTCGCCGCGGCGGCCACGATCGCCGCGTTGCTCGGGACGGGGATGGTCGCCGCACCGGCGGTCGCCTCGTCGTCGGAGCCGGCAGGGCAGGGGGCCCGGACCGTCTCCGACCCCGCCCGGTACGTCGACCCGTTCATCGGCACGAGCGGCGACGGCAACACCTGGCCCGGTGCCACCGCGCCGTTCGGCATGCTGCAGTGGAGCCCGACCGGCACCGCGGGTGACCAGACCTCGACCCCGGTCGCCAACGGCTACTCGTACGACGTCGACCGGTTGCGCGGGTTCAGCCTGACGCACCTGAACGGTGCCGGCTGCGCGCCGGGAGCCGCCGGTGACGTGCCGATCATGCCGGTCACCACGCCGGTCACGACCTCGCCGTCGTCCGACTCCACCGACGCGGTCTACGCCGCCGGCTACTCGCACGACGACGAGTCCGCGAGTCCCGGCCGCTACACGGTCCGACTCGACAACGGCGTCCGCACCGACCTCGCCGTCACGACGCGTGCCGGCGTCGGCGAGTTCGCGTTCCCGGCCGGCAAGGCCGCGAACCTGCTCTTCCGCACCTCGAACTCGATCAACGGCAGCGAGGCCGCGACCACCCGCGTCGACGCCCGCACCCGCACCGTGAGCGGCAGCGTCCTGACCGGCGGGTTCTGCAGCCGCCGTGCGAACGGCGGCGGGGCCACCAACCCGGACCGCCGCAGCTACTACCGCCTGTTCTTCACGGCCACCTTCGACCGGGCGTTCACGAGCACGGGAACGTGGCAGGACGGCACGGTCCAGCCAGGAGGCACGGCCTCCTCCGGTGGGGAGGGGTACCTGACCGGCGCCGACCGCGCCGGACGCGGCTCCGGCGCGTGGGTCGGGTTCGACGCGCGTCGCGGTGCAACGGTGCGCGCGCGGATCGGCATCTCGTACGTGAGCGCCGCAGGAGCGATCGCGAACCGCGACGGCGAGGTGACCCCGCGCGCGACCGTCGCCAGCGTGGCGGCCGGCACCCGCGCCTCCTGGAACCGTGAACTGTCGCGCCTGCGCGTCGGGGGCGGCACGACGGACCGGACCACGCAGCTGTACACGTCCGTCTACCACGCACTCATGCAGCCGAACACGCTGAACGACCGCGACGGGCGGTACCTCGGGCCGGACCAGCGGGTGCACCGGATGGACCGCGGACACCGGGCCGTCTACGGCACGTACTCCGGGTGGGACCAGTACCGGGCGCAGATCCAGCTGCTCGCGCTGCTGCGACCGGACGTCGCCGGGGACATGGCGCAGTCGATGCTGCGGTTCGCCGAGCAGAACGGCGGGGTGTGGGACCGGTGGCTGCACCTCGGTGCCCCGACGCACGTGATGACGGGGGACCCGTCGGCGGCGACGCTCGCCACCTGGTACGCCATGGGGGTCCGGAACTTCGACGTGCGGGCCGCCTACCAGTCGCTGAAACGTCAGGCGACCGTCGAGAACGCCGACGCCGAGAGCGACATCGGCTGCCCGGGACAGTGCCTCGCACAGCGGCCGGCGCTCGACGAGTACCTCGAGCGGCACTATGCCGCGAACGACGACTGCTCGTGCTGGGGTGGCGCTGCCGAGACGCTCGAGGACTCGATCTCCGACAGCGCGCTCGGGTACTGGGCGGGGTCCCTCGGGCTGGGCTCCGATGCGCGGATGTTCGCGGAGCGCGGGACCTACTGGAAGAACACGTTCGACCCGGCCGTCGGGTACCAGGCCGCTCGCCAGGCGGATGGATCGTGGACGCCGGGCTGGTCGCCCTCGACCGGCACCGGGTTCGCGCAGGGCACGAGTGCGCAGTACACCTGGCTCGTGCCGCAGGACGTGCAGGGGCTGTTGACGGCGTTGGGTGGCGACGACGCGGCGGTCGCGCGACTTGACGCGTTCTTCCATGACAGCACCGGCGCGTTCGCGGTGACCGGCGGCGACCCGACGAAGTTCGACCCGACGAACGAGCCCGACATCCACACGCCGTGGATGTACAACGCGCTCGGGAAGCCGTGGAAGACGCAGGAGACCGTGCGGCAGGTCGTCGACGATGCCTACACGACCGGTCCGAGCGGGCTGCCCGGGAACGACGACCTCGGCACGATGAGCGCCTGGTACGTGTTCGCGTCGATCGGGTTGTTCCCGCAGACGCCCGGGCGGGCGGAGATGCTCGTGGGAAGCCCGACGTTCACCACCGTCGACATCCGGCGGTCGAGCGGGGAGCGGATCGCGATCCGCTCGTCGAGCACGGACCCGTTCGTGCAGTCGGCCCGACTCGACGGCCGGACGCTCGCGCAGTCGTGGGTGCCGTCGTCACTCGTCACGCGCGGCGGGACCCTGTCCTTCCAGGTGGGCCCGACGGCGACGACGTGGGCGAGCGGCGCGCAGGACCGGCCGGTCGACCGGTAGGGGCCGGCCATCGGCCGCGCACGGCCGGCAGCGTCGCGCCCGGGCACGGAGCCCACGGGGTGCCCCTCGCTCACACGTCGCGGCCACGTGCCCGAGCGCGGCGTGCCGCGACCAAGCCGATCGTCGCTGCGGTGGCCGGCAGGGCGAAGGAGACGAAGACGCCTGTCGCGATCTGGTTCGCGCGGGCATCTCGGTCCGGATCCTCGCCCGGAAGCCGTCCGATGAGCACGAGCACGGTGGTCGCGAGTGCCACGGCCACGCACCACAACGTGATGGTGACCACCGCCAGCACGATCACGATCCGGCGCCGCCGGTGGTCCGATCGTGCTGGGTCCGTGTCGGTCACCTGATCGGCCGTCCGGCACCCCAGACCCGCTGCACCTCGAGCGACGGGGACAGCGCCACCAGGTCGGCCGCGAACCCCGGCGCGAGTCGGCCCAGGCGGTCGCCGAGCCCCAGCGCCGCCGCCGGGACGCTGGTCAGCGCCGCCACGGCGTCCGGCAGCGTCTGCCCCGCGAGGGTGACGGCGTTCCGGAGCGCCGCGTCCTGCGTCAGGGTCGAGCCCGCGATGGTGTCGGTCCCCGCGACGTGTGCGACGCCGTCGGTGACGGTCACGGCGAGGGAGCCCAGCGTGTACGAGCCGTCGGCCGAACCCGCCGCGCCCATGGCATCCGTGACGAAGGCCACCCGCCCGGGAGCGGCCCGCAGCAGCATCGACGCCACGGACGGGTGCACGTGCACGCCGTCGAGGATGAGCTCGAGTGTCACGCGGTCGTCGTCCACGGCGGCGGCGATCGGCCCGGGCGCACGGTGGTGGATGCCCGGCATCGCGTTGAACGCGTGCGTGAGCAGCGTCGCGCCGGCGTCGAACGCCGCGCGGGCCTGGTCGTACGTGCCGACGGTGTGCCCGACCGCGACGCGCACACCCGCCGCGACGAAGCGCTCCACGGCAGCGAGGGCGCCGGGGAGTTCCGGGGCGACGGTGACCTGGCGGATGACGCCCTCGCCGGCTTCGAGCAGCGCCTCGACCGCGGCCGGCGACGGGTCGATCAGGAACGACTCGTTGTGTGCGCCCTTGTTGTGCGGGGAGAGGAAGGGGCCCTCGAGGTGGACGCCGAGCACGAGCGGGTCGTCGGCCATCACCGCGCGGATGCGGTCGAGCGACGCCGTGAGCGCGGGGACCGGGTTCGCGACGAGGGACAGGACCGAGCGGGTCGTGCCGTGTGAGCGGTGCACGGTGAGGGCGGCACCGACGGCTTCGTCCTCGTAGGCGACCCCGCCACCCCCGTGCCCGTGCAGATCGATGAAGCCGGGCACGAGGACCGCGTCGCCGAGGTCGACGACCTCGTCGACCGACGTCGCCGTCGGTCCCTCGGAACCGGAGCCGACCGCGTGGATGCGGTCACCGACGACGAGGACCCAGCCGTCCGCGGTGGAGCCGCCGGCATCGACGACGTGGGCCGACCGGAACAGGGTGCGCCGCGCCTCCTGGCCGACGGACGCGCCGGACGCGACGGACGCGCCGGACGCGGCGGACGCGCCGCCGCTCACCGGGTCTCCTTGCGGAACTGCACCACGCCCGACAACGCTGCGACCACGATGAAGACGATCCCGACGACCGGGTGCCCGATCGAGATCCAGGCCGCACCGGCCGCGATCACGAGCGCGACCTCGACGATGGTCTTGCCGACGATGTCCGTCTCGATGGGGGAGCGCGGCGACCGGAACAGGTACCAGACCACCGCGGCGAACACCGGCGCGCCGATCATGAACAGGATGCCCGGCACAGGGAACGGCCACGCGATGTAGCCCCAGTACGCCAGCGAGACCAGGCCGAAGGCGCACACGAGGACGCGGAGCACCGTCCAGCCGTCGAGCCTCCGCGGGCGGATGGCGTGCGGGTCCGGGGTGTCGCCCCAATCGACGGGGGACTGCGGTGCTGACATGCGGTGCCTACTTGAAGATGATGGTGCGGGCGCCGTCGAGGAGGACCCGGTCCTCCGCGATCCAGCGCACCGCCTGGGTGAGCGTGCGGGACTCCTCGTCCTGGCCGATCGACACGAGCTCGGCGGGGTCCTTCGTGTGGTCCACCCGCACGACGTTCTGCTCGATGATCGGGCCCTCGTCGAGGTCGCTCGTGACGAAGTGCGCCGTCGCACCGATGAGTTTCACGCCGCGGGCGTGGGCCTGCCGGTAGGGGTTCGCCCCCTGAAGCCGGGCAGGAACGAGTGGTGGATGTCACCGCGCGC
>NZ_BACZ01000695.1 GCF_000333375.1 Curtobacterium sp. B18 | reverse complement strand
GTTCCTCGACGATGACAGCTCCCACGAGGCGTACGTCCTGCCGACCGGCTCGACCATCGCCGCGGGCGGGTACTTCGTCATCGACCAGCTGTCCGCGACCGCTCCCGGCTTCGACTTCGGGCTCGGCGGCGCCGACACCGTCAGGGTCTACGACCCGGCGGGCGACCTGGTGCTCCGGTACGCGTGGACGGCGCACGCGGCGGTCACGTACGGGCGCTGCCCGGACGGCACCGGTGCCCTCATGGACACGACCGCGTCGACGAAGGGCGCGGCGAACGACTGCTCCTCGCCGGTGCGCATCAACGAGGTGGAGTCCGACGGCGGCACCCCGGGTGACTGGGTGGAGCTGACGAACACCGGGACGACGACCGTCGACCTCGGCGGGTACGTGTTCTCGGACAGTGACGACGCGCACGTGTACGCGATCCCGTCCGGCACGACCGTCGCTCCCGGTGGCTTCACGGTGCTCGACGAGCAGGACTTCGGGTTCGGGCTCGGCAAGGCGGACTCGGCACGGCTCCTCGACCCACGGGGGGACCCTCGTCGACTCGTACTCGTGGACGGCGCACGCCGCGACGACGTACGGCCGGAACCCCGACGGCACCGGGGCGTTCGCCGAGACGGCCGCACCGACCAAGGGTGCCGCCAACCGGTTCGCCGGCGTGGTCACCGCCGAGGCGTGGCCCGGCGGTCCGGACGAGCGGGTGCTCGACGACGAGGACACCTTCACCGGTGACCTGAGCGGCATCGACTGGACGCCGTCGGCATCGGCGTCGACTCCGGCGTCGGCCGCGGGGCAGCTCTGGGCGGTGCAGAACGGCGACGGGCTGCTCTACCACCTCACGTCGGACGGGGCGGGCGGCTGGGCGCCGACGAACGCGGCCGGGACCGAGCTCCACTACGCCGACGGCTCCGGGACGCCGGACGCCGAGGGCGTGACCGTCACCTCCGACGACCCCGGTGCCGTGTACGTCTCGACCGAGCGGAACAACGACGTGTCCGCGACCAGCCGTCCCGCGGTGCTGCGCTTCGCGACCACCGACGGCTCCCAGACGACGCTGAACGCGACCGACGAGTGGAACCTCGCGGCGGACTTCCCCGGGCTCGGGGCGAACGCGGGCCTCGAGGGCGTCACCTGGATCCCGGACTCGTGGCTCACCGCACACGGCTTCGCGGACGAGCACACCGGCGCCGCGTACTCGCCGGCGACCTACGCCGGACACGGCGACGGGCTGTTCTTCGTCGGCGTCGAGGGCACCGCGAGCGTGTACGCGTACGCCCTGATGTCCGACGGCGGGTTCCAGCGGGTGGCGACGATCGCGACGCCGTTCTCCGTCGTCGCCGACGTGCAGTTCGACCCGACGCTCGACGCGCTCTGGGTGGTGTGCGACGACGCCTGCTCCGGCCGGACGGCACTGTACGAGGTGACCGACGGGGCCTTCGCCGCCACGACCGTGTACGAGGCGCCGACGAACGCGGACCGGACGCTGGCGAACGAGGGCTTCGCGATCTCGGGCGTCTGCACCGAGGGTGCGCGGGCGACGTTCTACGCGGACGACAACGACACGGACGGGTTCTCGCTCCGGACCGGCACCTACCCGTGCGACTCGTCGACTCCGGGTGACGGCGGGACGACGCCGACGCCGACTCCGACGCCCACGCCGGGCGGCGGGTCGACGCCAGCGCCGGGTGACACCGCGCCGGGTGACACCGCGCCGGGTGGGTCGGCCCCCGGGTCGAGCACGTCGCCCTCGGGATCGCCCGTCGCGCCCTCCGAGGCGTCCCTGACCCAGGCGAACCGCGGCTCGCTCACCGCCCCGGCCACCGCGCGCCCCGGCGACACCATCACGGTCGGCGTCGGCACCCGGTACGCCGGGCAGCAGGTGCACGTCTGGATGTTCTCCACGCCGACGTTCCTCGGCACCGCCACGGTCGCAGCGGACGGCACGGTCACGGCGACCATCCCCGCCGACGCCCCCGCGGGGCAACACCGCATCGTGGTGACCGCCGAGGACGGCACGGTGCTCGGCTGGACGACGATCACGATCGACCCGGTCACCGGTGCGCTCGCGTTCACCGGTGCCGAGGGTCTCGGAGTCGCCGCGCTCGCCGCGTTCCTGCTGCTCGTCGCCGGTGCGGGCGTGCTCGTGCTCCGTCGACGCCGGGGGACCCCCGCCTCGGAGTGATCCGGTGAGCAGGAATGGTCGGGTTCGTGGCGCGGACCCGACCGTTCCTGCTCACGAACGCACGCCAGCGTCGCCTGACACCGGGCAGCGCTCGCTGCGCGGGCGACCTGCGCGGGCGACCTGCGTGGGCGACCTGCGTGGGGGCCTGTGGTGAGGTGTTGCGACATCGTGGTCGTCGTACGACAGCGACGATGTCGCCCGGGGTTCGCACCCGCCGCTTCGGGGGACGCCCGACGCGAGCAGCGCTCAGGTGTCCTCGATAGGCAGGACGTGTGCAGACCGAGCCTCGAGCAACCCAACCCCCGGTCGGCGTGCCGTGGCACGGTGCGACCTTCGTGTCGGCGTTCCCACGGTTCTTCCGCGGCTACGCCGTGTTCCGGGGGCGCGCCGCACGACCGGAGTTCTGGTGGTGGGCGCTGTGGTCGTTCCTCATCGTCCAGGCCCTGCAGATCCCTTGGGCAATCGGCATCGTGACGTGGCGACCGGGCCCGGTGAGTGCAGCCGACTCGGCGATGCTCGACGACGCGATGCGCTCGTTCAACCCGTTCCCGGTGTGGGGGTACCTGCTGGGTTCCCTCCCACCGATCGCGCAGATCGGCATCGGGCTCTACGGCGTCGTCCTGCTCGTCATCGCGCTGCCCTGGATCGCGATCGCGGTCCGGCGCCTGCACGACTCGGGCCGTTCGGGGTGGTGGGTGCTGCTCTACCTGGTGCCGATCGGCAACATCGTGCTGCTGGTGCTCCTGGCGCAGCCGTCCGACCAACGCGGGGCGCGGTTCGACCGACCGGCCTGACCGGGGTCCGCAGGCCGCACGACGCCGGGGGACCCCCGCCTCGGAGTGATCCGGTGAGCAGGAATGGTCGGGTTCGTGGTGCGGACCCGACCGTTCCTGCTCACGAACGCGCGCCAGCGGCCCGCGCACCAGCGGCCCACGCGCCGGCGAGGCCAAGCGCCCGGCGGTACCGTCGGAGGGTGCGCACCGAGATCCTCCGTTACACCGCCTTCGCCGCCGAGCCCGGGGGCGGCAACCCCGCCGGCATCGTCCTGGACGCGTCCGGCCTGTCCGACGACGACATGCTCGCGATCGCGCAGGAGGTCGGCTACCCCGAGACCGCCTTCGTCACCGGGCGCACCGAGGCGGGCGCCCACGTGCGGTACTTCTCGCCGGCGGCCGAGGTCCCGTTCTGCGGTCACGCGACCATCGCCACCGCGGTCGTGCTCGCCGAGCGCGAGGGTCTCGGATGCCGGGTCTTCACGACCGCCGCGGGCGAGATCGCCCTCGACGCCACGGCCGCCCCGGACGGCAGCGTCCAGGTCGCCATGACGAGTGTCCCTCCCGAGTCCCGTCCGCTCGATCCCGACCTGCGCGATCGGCTGTTCGCCCTGCTCGGCCTGACGATCGACGACGTCGCGCCGGACTTCCCGGTGCTCGAGTCCTTCGCGGGGAACTGGCACCCGGTGATCGTCCTCGCCGACGTGGAGCTGTTCCACCAGTTCCGCTTCGCCCCGGAGCCCCTCGCGGCCCTGAAGCGCGAGGCGGGCTGGGCGGGGACGGTCACGGTGCTGCACCGGACGGGCGCGCTGGAGTACGAGGCGCGGAACCTCTTCCCGGCCGGTCGGATCACCGAGGACCCGGCGACGGGATCGGCGGCGGCGTCGACCGGCGCGTACCTCCGCGAGGTCGGCGCGGTCCAGCCCGACGACCGCGTGGTGATCCGACAGGGACGGCACGTCGGGCGGCCGAGCGTGCTGCTCGTCGACGTCCCGGCGACCGGCGGCATCACCGTGACCGGAGGCGCCACCCCGGTCTGAGCCGCGAGGGAGCGTGACCGAATCGACACGAACAGGCTCTTGACACGGATAAGTAAATACGGTGGAGTAATCCTGCGCGCGGGTGACGGAGCCCGCGAACATCCCGTGCAAAGGAGCACCGATGAAACGCCGCACCCGAATCATCGCCGGTCTCGCAGCCGTGGCAGTCGCCGCGGTCGGACTGGCGGGTTGTTCCAGCTCAGGGTCTGCCTCGAGCGACACCATCAAGATCGCCTACCAGAAGTTCGGCGCCTTCCAGCAGCTCGACGCCCAGATGAAGGTCGTCAAGAAGGAGTACGAGAAGGAGTACCCGGGCAAGAAGGTCACCCTCGTGCCGATCCAAGCGCAGGGCAACGACTACTACACGAAGCTCGCGCTCATGAACAAGGCGCCGGCCACCGCACCGGACGTCATGTACGAGGACACCTTCCTCATCAAGGCCGACGCCCAGGCCGGGTACCTCCTGCCGCTCGACGAGTACGTGGCCAAGTGGAAGGACTGGGACCAGTTCTACGACAACGCCAAGCAGGCCGGCGAGGGTGTCGACGGCAAGACCTACGGCGTCTCGATGGGCACTGACACCCGGGCCCTCTGGTACAACAAGGACATCTTCAAGAAGGTCGGCCTGCCGGTCCCGTGGCAGCCGAAGACCTGGGACGACGTCCTCGCCGCGGCGAAGACCATCAAGGAGAAGGACTCCGGCGTCATCCCGTTCAACATCTACTCGGGCAAGGCGCAGGGCGAGGCCTCGACCATGCAGGGCTTCGAGATGCTCCTGTACGGGGCGGACGGTTCCGGCAACACGCTCTACAAGGACAAGAAGTGGGTCACGGGCTCGAAGCAGTTCCAGGACTCGCTGCAGTTCGTGAAGGACGTCTACCAGGGCGGCCTCGGCCCGACACCGCAGCAGGCGCTCGACACGAACGTCGGCACGACCATCGCGCAGACGTGGCTGCCCCAGGGCAAGCTCGCGATCGACCTCGACGGCTCGTGGCAGTCCGGCACGTGGCTGAAGACCGGCACCGCGCCGTGGGCTGAGTGGAACGACGTGATGGGCCAGGCAGCGTTCCCGACGCAGAACGGTCAGGAGCCCGGCTACAACTCCATGTCGGGTGGTTGGACGCTCGCGATCGGCAAGAACTCGAAGGCCCCGCAGGCCGCGTTCGACTTCATCACGAAGTTCCTCGACAAGGACGGCTCGCTGAAGTACGACACCGAGAACAGCCAGATCGCCGTGCGCAAGGACGTCGCCGAGGACAGCGCCTACACCGACGCGAACCCCACGTTCAAGTTCTTCTCCGGGCTGGTGGAACACACCAACTTCCGCCCGGCGACGAGCGACTACTCGCAGGTCTCGAACGCGATCCAGGTCGCGATGGAGTCGGTCATGACCGGGCAGCAGACACCGAAGCAGGCGGCTGCCGCGTACGACACGGCCGTCGAACAGGTCGTCGGCAAGGACAACACCGTCTCCGCCGGTTGACGCTCGTCACCACCTGACGGACTGGAGGCGCGGCTCGCGTCGTGCGCCGCGCCTCCCGTCCGTCGCCACCCACCTTCGGAACCCTCTCCGCACCCGGAAGGCAACCAACCGTGTCCAGCACCCCCCTCGCGCCGACCCTGTCGGCGCCCGGTGCGCCGAAGCGCACCGATCCGCCGGTCCCGCGCAAGCGGAAGCCGCTGCGGAACGTCGGACGGGCCGTCCCCCTCCTGCCCGCCGTCGTCCTCCTCGTCATCTTCCTGCTCGGCCCCGTCATCTCGTCGTTCTACGGGTCGTTCACCAACTCCGCCCTCACCGGCGTCGGTGCCTCCGACCAGCAGTTCGTCGGGCTGAAGAACTACGTCGAGCTCTTCCAGGACCCGGACTTCCCGAAGTCCGTCATCCTCACCATCGTCTTCCTGCTCGCCTCCGCCGTCGTCGGCCAGAACGTGCTCGGTCTCGGGCTGGCCCTCCTCATGCGGAGCGCCAACAAGGTCATCCGGTCCATCGTCGGCACGTTCGTCGTCGCCGCGTGGGTGCTCCCCGAGATCGTCGCGTCGTTCGCCGCGTACGCGTTCTTCAACGACGAGGGCACGCTCAACGAGTTCCTGAAGACCATCGGGATCACCGGGCCGAACTGGCTGTACACGTACCCGATGCTCGCGGTCATCCTCGCGAACATCTGGCGCGGGACGGCGTTCTCGATGCTCGTCTACTCCGCCGCCGTGCAGGAGGTCCCCGAGGAGATCACCGAGTCCGCCGAGGTCGACGGTGCCGCCGGCTGGCAGCGCCTCGTGTACATCACGCTCCCGGTCATCCGGCGGTCGATCTCGACGAACCTCATGCTGACGACGCTGCAGACGCTGTCGGTGTTCACGCTCATCTTCGTGATGACCGGCGGCGGCCCCGGCACGAACTCGTCGACGCTGCCGATCCTGGCGTACCAGGAGGCGTTCAAGTTCTCGCAGCTCGGCTTCGGGACGGCGATCGCCACGATCCTGCTCATCGTGGGCGCGGTCTTCTCGATCATCTACATCAAGGCACTGAAGCCGGAGGTGGACTGACCATGGCCCTCACCGCTGACCGTCCGGTCTCGAACGCCACCCGCGCGGTGACCGCCCCCGGTGCGCTGCACATGACCTCGCCGCGCGGCCGCACGATGCGCTGGGTGTCGAACGTCGTGCTGCTCGTCATCGCCGTGTGCTTCGCCGTGCCGCTGCTCTGGCTCGTGCTCGCCTCGCTCGACACGCAGGCGTCGCTGTCCGTGAAGATGCCGACGCAGTTCACGCTCGACAACTTCGCGAAGGTGCTCACACCGGACCTGTCGTTCATCCCGCTCGGGAACAGCCTGCTGCTCTCGGGCGGCACGGCGGTCGTCACGGTCGTCGTCGCGATCCTCGCCGCCTACCCGCTGTCCCGGTACAAGATGCGGGTGAACAAGCCGTTCCTCTACAGCATCCTGTTCGGCACCGGCCTGCCGATCACCGCGATGATGGTCCCCGTCTACGCGCTGTTCGTGTCGCTGAACCTCATCGACAACGTGTGGGGCTGCATCTTCTTCCTCGCCGCGACCAGCCTGCCGATGGCCATCTGGATGGCGAAGAACTTCATGGACTCGGTGCCGATCTCGCTCGAGGAGGCGGCGTGGACCGACGGCGCCTCGATGCTCACCACGCTGTGGCGGATCGTCATCCCGCTCATGCGCCCGGGCATCGCCGTGGTGTTCATCTTCGTGTTCATCCAGGCCTGGGGGAACTTCTTCGTCCCCTTCGTGCTGCTCCTCTCGCCCGACAAGGTGCCCGCCGCGGTGAGCATCTTCAACTTCTTCGGCCAGAACGGCGCCGTCGCCTACGGGCAGCTCGCCGCGTTCTCGATCGTGTACTCCGTACCGGTCATCGCCCTCTACGTCCTCGTGTCCCGGGGCCTCGGCGGCGGCAACGCCCTCGCCGGTGGCATCAAGGGCTGACACACCCGTCCGCGGGCCGCGCCGTCGGCCCCTCGCCGGGCCGCGCCGCCGGCCCACCTGCTGGGAAGGAATCCCTCCATGCACTCCGACGAACCGCTCGTCCACGCCCGGATCGCCCGACTGGTCCGCGACCGCATCGACCCCGCCGTGCACCGCCGCTCGGCCCCGGTCACGATCGACGCCTGGCAGGTGCCGGACGAACCGGTGCCCTTCGCCACCGCCGTCGCCGCCGACTACACGCCGTTCGACGGCGGCGCCTGGGGCGGGAAGCCCTGGGGCACGACGTGGTTCCGGATCCGCGGCACCGTCCCGGCCGACTTCGGCACCGCGCCCGGCACCACCGCCGAGCTCCTCGTCGACCTCGGCTTCACCAAGCGCAACCCCGGCTTCCAGGCCGAGGGGCTCGCATGGCGTCCGGACGGCACGACGATCAAGGGCATCGAGCCGCACAACGACACCGTGCCGCTCGAGGTCGGGCCCGGCGAGTCCTTCGAGCTCTACGTCGAGGCCGCCGCCAACCCCGACATCGGCGGCGACTCGTTCCAGGGCGCGACGCCGCTCGGTTCGAAGTCCACCGCCGGATCGGACCCGATCTACCGGGTCCGCCGCATCGAACTCGTCGAGCGCGACGACACCGTGTGGGAACTCCAGCAGGACTTCTGGGTGCTCCGTGGCCTGATGGGGGAGCTCCCCACGGACGGCACGCGTGGCGCGGACCTGCTGCGCGGCCTCGAGCGTGCCGCCGACGCCCTCGACCCCGACGACGTCGCCGGCACCGCGGCCGACGCCCGGGCCGTGCTCGCGCCGCTGTTGGCCGTCGGGGCGTCCGGGTCCGCCGGTCGCGCCGTCGCGGTCGGCCACGCGCACATCGACTCGGCCTGGCTGTGGCCGGTGCGCGAGACGATCCGCAAGTGCGCCCGCACCTTCTCGAACGTGCTCGACCTGATGGACCGCGACCCGGACTTCACGTTCGCGTGCTCGTCCGCCCAGCAGTACGCCTGGATCCGTGACGGCTACCCGTCGATCTGGGCCCGCATCAAGCAGCGCGTCGCCGAGGGCCGGTGGATCCCGGTCGGCGGCATGTGGGTCGAGTCGGACACGAACCTCCCCGGCGGCGAGGCCCTCGCCCGGCAGTTCGTCGCCGGCAAGCGGTTCTTCCTCGAGGAGTTCGGCATCGACACCCCCGAGGCCTGGCTCCCGGACTCGTTCGGCTACTCGGGCGCGCTGCCCCAGATCGTCCGCGCCGCGGGCTCGAAGTGGTTCGTCACGCAGAAGCCCTCGTGGAACGAGACGAACGTCATCCCGCACACCTCCTTCCACTGGGAGGGCATCGACGGGTCCCGCGTCCTCACCCACCTGCCCCCGGCGGACACCTACAACTCGGACGTCTCGCCCGCCGACCTGCACCGCGGCGAGCGGCAGAACAAGGAGCGCGGCGTCGCCAACACGTCGATGCTCCTGTACGGCTTCGGCGACGGCGGTGGCGGCCCCACCCGCGAGATGGTCGCAGCGGCACGGCGCCAGCACGACCTCGACGGATCGCCCCGGGTCGACCTCGGCACCCCGGCGCAGGTCTTCGAGGAGATCGAGGCCACCCTGCCGACGCCGTCGGTGTGGTCCGGAGAGATGTACCTCGAGTTCCACCGCGGCACGTACACGTCGCAGATCCGGACGAAGCAGGGCAACCGGCGCTCCGAGCACCTGCTCCGCGAGGCCGAGCTCTGGGCGTCCACCGCGGCCGTCCGCCTCGGGCTCGACTACCCGTACGAGGAGCTCGAGGAGGCCTGGCACACGGTGCTGCTGCAGCAGTTCCACGACATCCTGCCGGGGTCCTCGATCGCCTGGGTCTACGAGAACGCGGAGGCGAACTACGCCGAGGTCGCCCGCGTCCTCGAGGGGCTGATCGGCAACGCCACGACGGCGCTCGCGAACGGCGGGGCCGCGGCGCTCGCCGGGGTCGGGGCGTCGTCGTCGACGGTGGCCGGCGGCGGCAGTGCGCTGCTCGACGCTCCGTCCGGCGCCGACGCCGTCGGCGGGAGCGGCTCGTCCGGGAACGTCGTGCGCTTCAACGCCTCGCCCGTCACCGCGGGGGACGCAACCGCCCTGGGTGGTTCGCTCGCCCCGGCACCGCGAGCCGTGCCTCCCGTCCGGAACGGCGACCACTTCGTCTTCGACACCGGCGTCGTCACGGCGACCGTCGACGCCGCCGGTCACGTCGTGTCGCTCGTCGACCACGCGACCGGACGCGATGCCGTCGCACCCGGTGCGGCGGCCGCCGAGTACACCGTGTTCCGCGACACCCCGAACCAGTGGGAGGCGTGGGACATCGACCGTGCCTACCAGCGCAACGGCACGGTGCTCGCGGCGTCCTCGGTCGAGGTCGACGGTTCGTCGCTCGTCGTGCAGCGGACCTTCGGGTCGTCGTCGATCACCACCCGGTACTCGGCGGTCGACGGCGAGGCCGAGCTGACCATCGAGACCGAGGTGGACTGGCACGAGCGGCAGAAGCTGCTCAAGCTCGCGTTCCCCCTCGACGTCCGTGCGTCGTCGGCCTCGAGCGAGATCCAGTTCGGGCACATCGACCGCCCGACGCACCAGAACACCTCGTGGGACATGGCCCGCTTCGAGACGAGCGCCCACCGCTGGGTGCACGTCGCCGAGCCGGGGTTCGGTGTCGCCGTCGCGAACGACTCCACCTACGGGCACGACATCACCCGGACCACCCGGGCCGACGGCGGGACCACGACGCTCGTCCGCGAGTCGCTGCTGCGCGCCCCGACGTTCCCGGACCCGCACGCCGACCAGGGGCACCACGTGTTCCGCACCGTGCTGCGGGTGGGCGCGTCGGTCCTCGACGCCGCCGACAGCGGCTACCGGCTCAACCTGCCGGTGCGCACGGTCGAGGGGACGACCACGGTCGACCCGCTCGTCACGGTGTCGTCGCCGCAGGTGTTCGTGGAGGCGGTGAAGCTCGCCGAGGACCGCTCCGGTGACGTCGTCGTGCGGCTCTACGAGGCGTCCGGAGGGCGGGCTGCCGACGTCGGCGTCGACTTCGGGTTCGACGTCGCCACGGTGACGGCGGTGGACCTGCTGGAACGTGGGCTGGGGGACTCGTGGGAGTCGGGGGAGCCGGTCGTGCTCACGCTCCGACCCTTCGAGATCGTCACCCTGCGGGTACGCCGGGCCTGAGGCAGCGGGGCCGGCGAGGGAGACCGCGGCGCCGGACGGGACTCGGGTGCGTCCCGTCCGGCGCCGTGCTGCGCTGGCGGGTGCTGGTACCCGGTCGTTCCGGGCGTAGGTGGTCGAATCGGGCGTACCTGGTCGAAAGTTCCGACCAGGTACGCCCGATTCCGTCAGGGATCGCGCCCGTCATGGGAAGGAACGTTCACTCCTCCACACCAGGGCGGGCCTGGAGGCGCGTCCACAGTTCACGACGCCGGCCTGCTGAGCGCGTGGCTGGTCGGGCATCGTCGCGTGCATGGACGAACCGCTGCCCATCCTCCGGGCCTCCACCACCCGCGAAGCCGGCCTCGACGCCAGCACCCTGCGCCGACGGACACGGCTGCGCGGCGCCGGTCGGCTCGTCCGTGCGGGGCCGAACGCCTTCGTCGACGGCGCAGCCTGGGACGCCGCCGGGCCCCGGCAGCGGTACGTCACTCGTGTGTTCGCGCGGCTCGGTCGGCTCGGCACGCGGGCGACCATCTCCCACGCGTTGCCGCCGCGGTGCACGGGCTGCCCTCGCTCGGCGGGTGGAGCATGCCCGTCCACGCGACCGTGCCGGAGTCGATGTACCGCGCCCGGACGTCGGAACTGGTCCTGCACACCCGTCCGGTGTCCGCCGCCGACCGGATCCGAGCGGGCGACCTCGCGATCACCACGGTCCCGCGGACCGTCATCGACATCGCGATGACGGACGACCTGCGGACCGGTGTCGTCGTGGCCGACGCGGCGCTCCGCAGCGGCATCGGGCGAGACGACCTCTGGCGAGCCGTGCACCCGAGCGCCCGGGGGCGGGCACGCGCCGCACAGGTCGTCGACCTCGCCGACGCACGATCGGGTTCGCCGGCGGAGTCCCTCGCGCGCGTGGTCTTCCGCGAGCTCGGGCTGCCCGTGCCCGTGCTGCAGCAGGAGTTCGTGGTCGGAGGTCGTCGGTTCGCCGTCGACTTCTGGTTCCCGGACGAGGGGGTCGTCATCGAGATCGACGGACGCGCCAAGTACACGCAAGAGCGGTACCTCGGCGGACGCGACCAGACCGAGGTGTTCCTGGACGAGAAACGTCGTCATGCCCGCCTGCTCACCGTGCCGGGCGTTCGAACGGTCCTCCGCGTCGAGTGGCGCGAGCTGTTCGACCTCGACGCACTGGCGGTCCGGTTCCGTGCCGCGGGTCTCCCGTGCGCGATCCGACCGGTGCGGAGCGCTCGACACCCCGCGCCCACACCGAACCGGTGAGCCCGCTCGGTGTTCAACGCTGCTCGTTCTTTCCCAGAGCGTCCGCGATGCAAGGTGTTTCCGGGCGTACCTGCCCGAAACTTTCGACCAGGTACGCCCGAAACGAGCAAGTACGCCCGAAGCGACCAGGTACGCCCGGCGGCGCGCCCGAGGGTCAGGCGCGCAGGGCCTCGAGGGCCTTCTCGATCCGGCGCTGCCGGGTCTCCGGGGCCTTCGCCTGCTCGACCGGGTCGACGAGGGCCCGCTGCCGAGAGTTCGAGAGCGTGTCGAACGCGCCCCGGACTCCGGCCTCGTGCAGGGCCGTCGCCAGGTCCTCCGGCACCTCGATCACCCGCGGCTGCGCGTCGACCTCGATGGTGACCTCGACCGTGTCGCCGGCCGCGACCCCCGACGCGGCGCGGTGCTCCGCCGACAGCGGGACGAGGGACTGATCGGCCATCACGCCGATCGACGAACGGTACGTGTAGGCGCCGTTCAGGGTGACCACCACCGGTGGTCGGCGCCCCGCGCCCAGCGCCTCGACGACGTCGGACGGGACCGGCAGACCGGTCGCCGTCTTCCGCGCCTGCAGGACGGTCGTCGTGAACTGCATGCGTGCCTCCTGGACTGTGCCGGACCGGGCCGGCACCCTTGCCGACAGTCGAGACCGTACAGCCGCACCCGCTGTTCCGCCACCGTTCACCACGGCAGCACTGGTCGGAAACCGGCCGCGTCCACGATCGTCCAGGACCCGGATCCCGGGTCCGTCCCGATCACCCGAAAGGCACACCCCGTGCAGCACAAGCGCACCCTCGCCGGCATCGCCCTGGCCGCCGCCGCCATCGTCACCCTCGCCGGCTGCTCGGCCACGAGCTCGGCCAGCACCACCAAGGACGACACCGACTGGAAGACCGCCACGAGCGCCGAGTCCGCCGGGGGCATGGACGCCCTCGTGAAGGCCGCCAAGGCCGAGGGGCAGCTCAACGTCATCGCGCTGCCGCCGTCGTGGGCCAACTACGGCAAGATCATCGACGGTTTCACCAAGAAGTACGGCATCAAGATCAACTCCGCGAACCCGAACGGCTCGAGCGCCGACGAGGTCGCCGCCGTGAAGTCGCAGAAGGGCCAGTCGACCGCGCCCGACGTGCTCGACCTCGGCAACGCCGTGCTGCAGCAGAACCTCGACCTGCTCACCGACTACAAGGTCGCGAACTGGAGCGACATCCCCTCGAACCTCAAGGACGCGGACGGCGCCTGGACCCGCGACTACACCGGCCTGATGTCGATCGGCTACGACTCGTCGAAGATCACGGACGCCCCGAAGGACCTCGACGACCTGCTCGGCTCCGAGTACAAGGGCAAGGTCGCGATCTCGGGTGACCCGACGCAGGCGAACCAGGCCGCTTCGGCGGTGTACCTCGCGGCGCTCGAGAACGGCGGCTCGGCCGACGACATCACCAAGGGTGTCGAGTACTTCGGCAAGCTGAAGCAGGCCGGCAACTTCCAGAACGTGCTGCCGACGCAGGCGACGGTCGCCTCGGGTGAGACCCCCGTCGTCATCCAGTGGTCGTACAACAACCTCGCATGGGGCCCGGCCGCCGGTGCCTCCGGGAACAAGAACTGGAAGACCGTCGTCCCCGAGGGACAGGCCCTCGCCTCGTACTACTCGCAGGCGATCAACAAGGACGCCCCGCACCCGGCCGCCGCGCGCCTCTGGCAGGAGTACATCGCGAGCCCGGACGTGCAGAACCTGTACCTCCAGGCCGGAGCCTTCCCGTCCACCCTGGCCGCGCTCGAGAAGTCGGGCAAGGTCGACCAGGACGCCCTCGACGCCGCAGGTGGTGCGCCGAAGGACTCCGTCGAGCTGACCGACGAGCAGGCCACCGCCGCGGCCAAGGTGCTGTCGGCCAAGTGGGCCTCGACGATGGGCTCCTGAGCAGCATGACCACCGCATCGGCACCGGGCGCCGGTGGGAACCCGCTCGTCGGGGCACCCGGCCGTGGGACCGCTCCGGCACCCGTCCCTGCCGGACCCGCCGCGACGACCGCGGCCACCCCTCCGGCGACGACCGCCGATGCCACCGCCCGCCGCGCCGCCGGACCCCGTATCCGGCGCCGCGGCGGCGTCGCGTGGCTCGGCCTCACCCCGTTCGCCGTCTACGTCCTGCTGTTCCTCGCCGTCCCCGCGGTGATCGCGGTCGGCAGTGGCTTCTTCACGAGCAGCGGCGCGTTCACCTTCGCGAACCTCGCCGCGTTCGCCGACCCGTCGGTGCTCCGCGCCTTCGGGGGCTCGTTCGGTCTGTCCGCCGTGTCCGCCGTGATCGGCGCCGTCCTCGGAGCCGTCGTGTGCTGGGCGCTCGCCGCGCTCCGACCGGACGGTCTCGTCCGGTCGATGATCGACGCGGCCGCGAGCGTCCTCGCCCAGTTCGGCGGTGTCATGCTCGCGTTCGCGTTCATCGCCACGATCGGGGCGCAGGGACTCGTCACCACCTGGTTGGTCTCCGCCCTGCACATCGACCTCAACGCCGACGGCACCTTCCTGTACACGGTGCCCGGGCTCGTCATCCCCTACGTCTACTTCCAGGTGCCGCTGATGGTCCTCACGTTCATGCCGGCCCTCGAGGGCGTCAAGGCCCAGTGGGGCGAGGCAGCCGCCACCCTCGGGGCGTCGCGCGCGACCTACTGGCGACGGATCGCGCTGCCCGTGCTCGCGCCGGCGTTCTGGGGATCGCTGCTGCTCCTCTTCGCGAACGGGTTCTCGTCGTTCGCCACGGCTGCGGCGCTCATCTCCCAGGGCGGGATCGTGCCGTTGACGATCCGGACCCAGCTCACCAGCGAGACGATCATCGGGCTGCAGAACGTCGCCGGCGTGCTCGCCTTCGGCATGGTCGTCGTGATGGCCCTGGTGATGGGCGCCTACTCGCTGCTGCAGCGTCGCGCAGCGCGGTGGCAGCGATGAGCGCGGCCACCGGCGGGCGCACGGTCCGGCCGCGACGGACGGGAGGCGCGACCCGCGTCGGCCGCTTCGGCGCGGCCCCGTCGCGGGTCACCGCCGCGATCGTGCTCGTCGTGATCGGCCTCGTGTTCGCCGTCCCGCTCGTCGCCCTCGCGCAGTTCACCTTCCGCCAGGGGACCGACGGCAGCCTGACGCTCGCGCACTACACGGCACTCGTCGACCCGGTGAACGCGGCGACCTACCAGCCGGTGTTCGACGGGCTCGGCGCCTCGCTGCTCATCGCGCTCATCACCGTGGCGATCGTGCTGCTCGTGCTGCTGCCGGCCCAGATCATCACGGCCCTGCGGTACCCGAGGCTCCGCCGGGTCCTCGAGTTCGTGTGCATCGTGCCGATCACCGTACCCGTGGTCGTCCTCGTCGTCGGGTTCATCCCCGTGTACCAGGTCGTCGCGCAGGTCTTCGGCTCGGACGCGTGGACGCTGTCCTTCGCGATCGGCATCATCGCGCTGCCCTTCGCGTTCCGACCGATCGCCGCGGCCATCACCGCGATGGACATGTCGGTGCTCTCCGAGGCTGCCCGATCGCTCGGCGCCTCGTGGTGGACCGTGACGTGGCGGGTGCTCCTGCCGAACCTCCGTCGCGGCATCACGGCCGCCTGCTTCCTGACGATCACGGTCGTCCTCGGTGAGTACACCCTCGCCTCGTTCCTCTCCCGCACGACGTTCCAGACCGCGCTCCTGCTCGTGCAGTCGACCGACCCCTACGTCGCCGCGATCTTCTCGCTCGCCGCACTCGTCTTCGGATTCGTGCTGCTCGTCCTCATCGGCCGGGTCGGCTCCCGCCGCCGTGCCCCGAAGGAGTCCGCATGACCGTCACCGCCCCCGCCGCCCCGGCATCGCTCGCGACCGACGGCGCGATCGTCGAACTCGACGGCGTCGAGAAGCACTACGGCGCGCACCGTGCCCTCGCCGGGCTGTCGCTCCGTATCGAACCCGGTGAGTTCGTCTCGCTGCTCGGCCCGTCCGGGTGCGGCAAGACGACCGCGCTCCGGGCGCTCGCGGGCCTCGAGGGCATCGACGCCGGGTCGATCCGCATCGACGGTCAGGACGTCGCCGACACCCCGGTCAACAAGCGGGACATCGGCATGGTGTTCCAGCAGTACTCGCTGTTCCCGCACATGACGGTCCGGCAGAACGTGGCGTTCGGCCTCGAGATGCGCCGTGTGCCGGCCGCCGCCCGCCGCGAGCAGGTCATCGACGCGCTCGACATGGTGCACCTCGCCGAGTTCGCCGACCGGTACCCGCACCAGCTCTCCGGTGGGCAGCAGCAGCGCGTCGCCCTCGCCCGGGCACTCGTCACCCGGCCCCGCGTGCTCCTGCTCGACGAGCCGCTGTCGGCCCTCGACGCCAAGGTGCGGGTGTCCCTGCGCGACGAGATCCGGCGCATCCAGAGCGACCTCGGCATCACGACCGTGTTCGTCACCCACGACCAAGAGGAGGCGCTCGCCGTCTCGGACCGCATCGCGGTGATGAACGCCGGCGGCATCGAGCAGATCGGCACGCCGGAGGAGCTCTACCGCTCCCCGTCGTCGGCGTTCACGGCGGACTTCGTCGGGCAGTCGAACCGCCTCCGCGGCGACCTGCGCGGTGGGGACGTGTTCGTGTACGGGTTCCGTGTGCCGGCACTCGACGCCGCGGCACCGGACGGCCCGGTCCTCGCCTACGTCCGCCCGGAGGACGTCGCCTTCGCGTCGGAGGGCGTCACCGGCACGGTCGTCGCGTCCAGCTTCCTGGGGTCGATCCGACGGACGACGGTCCGGCTCGACGACGACACGGTCGTGACGGTGCAGCACGAGGTCGGGGACCGCCGCCTGGCCGGCGAGGCCGTCGCCGTGCGGCTGCTCGGCGCCCCTGTCGCGGTCGCCCCGCTCGCGTAGCACCGACGAGCCACGCCGCTCGCGGAGCGGCGACGGGCTGCCCCGGCGAGACCGAGTCTCGGCTGGGCGGACAGTTCCGCGACGCTCCGACCGCGAAACCGTCCGCCTGCGCGAGACTCGGCTGCGCACTTGCGGACGGGAGGCGCGGTGCGGGCTGGCACCGCGCCTCCTGTCCGAGCAGTCAGCGCTGGAAGCGCGTGGCCGGGTCGTCGGACAGGGCCGCGTCGATGCGTGCCCGCATGGTCGCGGGCATCTCGGGCAGGGCATCGAGCCGTGCCCAGAAGGCCTCGGTGTTCTCGCCGTCGGCGGGGAACGGGTCGCCGGACACGTACCGGCAGGCGAACACGAGGTCGAGGTACTGCGCCCGGTCACCGTTCGGGTAGGTCATCTCCGGCAGGACCTGCACCCACGCCAGGCGTTCGGCGACCGCGACGACGTCCGCCTCCTCGAGCACCTCGCGCTCCGCGGCGACGGCGGGCTCCTCACCCGGATCGACGATGCCGGTCACCGGCGTGACGGCGAGGTTGTCGGCCCGGCGGACGACGAGCAGCTCGCGATCAGTGCCCTCGCCGCGCGTCACGACGGCGGTGACCCCGGTGAGCCAGAGCGGGTCGTTCCCGATCTTCGAGCGGAGGGACAGGACGAAGTCAGGCGTGGGCATGCCGCCACGCTACCGACACCGCTCCCTGTCGCGGACTGGTCATGACCAGTAGGCTGTCACCGTGGAGATCATCATCCTGCCCACGCCGGCTGAGTTCGTTGGCGTCGCCGCGCCCAAGATTGCTTCCGTCGTCGCGAAGAAGCCGTCCGCCGTCATCGGAGTCGCCACCGGGTCCAGCCCGCAGGGCATCTACGCCGACCTGCGACGTCGCGTCGAGGCGGGGGAGATCTCGTTCGCCGAGGCCCGCGCCTTCGCGCTCGACGAGTACGTCGGCATCCCGCTCGAGCACCCCGAGTCCTACGCCTCGGTGATCCAGCGCGACGTCATCGACCCGCTCGGGTTCGAACCCTCCCGCGTCCGGGTCCCGGACGGTCGCGCCGACGACCTCGAGTTCGCGGCGAAGGAGTACGACGCCGCCATCCGGGCCGCCGGCGGGGTGGACGTGCAGATCCTCGGGATCGGCGCGAACGGGCACATCGGGTTCAACGAACCGACGTCCTCGTTCGCGTCCCGCACGCGCATCAAGACGCTCGCCCCGTCCACGCGTGAGGCGAACGCCCGGTTCTTCGACAGCCTCGACCAGGTCCCGACGCACTGCATGACGCAGGGGCTCGGCACCATCCTCGATGCTCGCGAGCTCGTCCTCGTCGCCCAGGGTTCGTCGAAGGCCGACGCCGTGGCCGCCGCGGTCGAGGGTCCGCTGTCGTCGTTCGTCCCGGGCTCGGCGCTGCAGCTGCACGAGCACGCGACCGTCGTCGTCGACGAGGAAGCCGCCGCGGGGCTCACGCTCGCCGACTACTACCGCTACACGTACGCGAACAAGCCGGCCTGGCAGCTGTTCGAGTGAGTCCCCGGCTCAGCCGCCCGTGCGCCGCGACCACGCGGTGTGCAGGCGGCTGAGTCCTTCGTCGAGGGTCTCGGCCGAGCACCCGAAGTTCAGTCGGGCGAAGCCGGCTCCCTGCCGACCGAAGTCCGGGCCGCTGCTGAGCGCCACCTTCGCCTCGTCGACGAGGTGTGCGGCGGGGTCGTCGCCCCACGGCAGCGCGCGCAGGTCGAGCCACGCCAGGTAGGAAGCCTGCGGCTGCCGGTAGCCGGCACCGGGCAGCACCGCACCGATGCGCTCGGCCAGGGTGCGGCGGTTCGCGGCGAGCTCGGTCAGCAGCGACGCGAGCCAGGGCCCGCCCTCGCTGAACGCCGCAACGCTCGCGGTGTACCCGAGGATCCCGGTGCGCTCCACCACCTCGGTCGGCATGCCGTCGAACCACGCTCGCGCCCGGTCCGAGGCACCGACCATGAGCGCGCACTTCGTCCCCGCGAGGTTCCAGGCCTTGCTCGCGCTGGTCAGCGCGACGCCGAGGTCGGCGGCCTCGGGGCACGAGTCGAGGAACGGCGTGAAGGTCGCATCCGCGTGCACGAGCGGTGCGTGGATCTCGTCGGAGACGACCACCGCGTCCCACTCGGCGGCGAGCCGGGCGAGGGCGGCCAGGTCGTCCCGGGTGTGCACCAGCCCGAGGGGGTTGTGCGGGTTGCACAGCAGCACCGTCCGGGCGCCGTCCGCGAACGCTCGGCGGAGCCGTCGA
>NZ_BACZ01000696.1 GCF_000333375.1 Curtobacterium sp. B18 | reverse complement strand
GGAAACTTTGCGCTGGCTGCAAAGTTACATCTGCCGCAAGGTGGTGGGTCGCGCCGGAACCGGTTCCTGAGTGGATCGGCAGCGTCGGCGCCGGTTTCGGGAGGTGTCCGTCGAGTTGAGGAGGCCCGACGCCGTCACAGTACGCCCGCGGGTGGAGGACGTCCGTCAGACTGCTGCGGCCGCCTGCTCGAGCGCCGCGCCGAACCGCTCGTCGACCTCGATCCGCATGGCGCCCGTCTCGTCGTCGAAGCCCGACACGGCGCTGACCTCGCCGTGGCGCGAGAAGTAGAGCAGCGGACTGAGCACTCCGCCGGGCGGTCCGTGCGCACCGTCGGTGAGCACCTGCACGACCAGGCCGGCGAGGGTCTGCACCGCGGTGATGCTCGACGCGTCACGGATGGGGACGGCGAGCAGGAGGTGTCGGTGCGGGTACATGGTGTTCACGGCGATCGCCCTCGTGGCGCTCGACCCGACGTCCGGGCTGGTGCTCGCGGTGTCGCTCGTGCCGCTGTGGTTCCTGATCCGCTGGTTCCAGTCGAACTCGCAGACGCTGTTCCGCGCCACCCGAGTCGCCTCGGCACGCGTGATCGTGCACTTCGTCGAGACGATGACGGGCATCCGCGCGGTGCAGGCCTTCCGCAAGGAGTCCCGCAACCGCGACGAGTACGGCGGCTTCGTCGAGGACTACCGGGTGGCGAACACGAAGGTGTTCAACCTGTTCGGGACGTTCGACCCGGTGCTCGTGCTCATCGGGAACGCCACGCTCGCAGCGGTCGTGATCGTGGGCGGCTTCCGGATCGTCGGCGGCTCGCTCGAGGTCGGCGCGCTGCTCGCGGTCGCGCTGTACGCCAAGCGCTTCTTCGACCCGGCGCAGGAACTCGCGATGTTCTACAACGGGTACCAGTCGGCCTCGGCCGCGATGGAGAAGATCTCCGGCGTGCTCGAGGAACGGCCGAGCGTGCCGGACCCCGCGAAGCCGACGCGGCTGGCGGACGCCACCGGCAAGATGGACTTCGACGACGTCGTGTTCGCCTACAACAAGGGCAAGGTCGTCCTGCCGGAGTTCGACCTGCACATCCCGGCGGGGCAGACGATCGCGCTCGTCGGGTCGACCGGTGCCGGCAAGTCGACGCTCGCCAAGCTCATGGCGCGCTTCTACGACCCGTCCGAGGGCTCGGTGCGGCTCGACGGCGTCGACCTGCGGGACCTCGACACGAAGGACATGCGTCGCGCGATCGTCATGGTCACGCAGGAGGCGTACCTGTTCTCCGGCACGGTCGCGGACAACATCGCGCTCGGCAAGCCGGGGGCGTCACGGGACGAGATCGAGTCGGCGGCGAAGGCGGTCGGCGCGCACGAGTTCATCATGGCGCTGCCCGACGGGTACGACACCGACGTGAACAAGCGCGGCGGCCGGGTGTCGGCCGGGCAGCGGCAGCTCCTGTCGTTCGCCCGGGCGTTCATCGCGGACCCGAAGGTGCTCATCCTCGACGAGGCCACGGCGTCGCTCGACATCCCGTCGGAGCGGCTCGTGCAGGAGGGGCTCGAGACGCTGCTCGCCGACCGGACCGCGGTCATCATCGCGCACCGTCTGTCGACCGTCGCGATCGCGCACCGCGTGCTCGTGATGGAGTACGGCCGGATCGTCGAGGACGGCACCCCGGACGACCTCATCGCCGGGACCGGACGGTTCGCCCAGCTGCACGCGGCCTGGCGGGACTCGCTCGTGTAGCGGCGCCGTCGATCGGCCCTGTCGGACGAACCACGGATCCGACGTGGAACCACGCACTCGCGCTGGTTCCACGTCGGATCCGTGGTTCCACGTGGTTGGGTGGACCCATGAGCGACGACAGCGTGCAGCCCGGCGGCGTGGCCCTGCGCGACCCCTTCTACGGGGCACCCTTCACCGAGGCCGTCCGGCGGTTCTGGCGGAAGTACACCGTGTTCACGGGCCGGGCGTCCCGAGCCGAGTTCTGGTGGTGGTGGATCACGTCGTTCGCGATCGGCCTCGTGCTGCAGCTCGTGCCGCAGGCCTTCACGCCGGACACCCCCGTGCTCGAGAACCCCGTCGGCTCCTACCTCTTCGTGGTGTGGGGGCTCGCGACACTGATCGGCTCCCTCGCCCTCGGCGCCCGACGGCTGCACGACGCGAACCTGTCCGGCTTCTGGCAGTTCCTGCACGTGCTGGTCGGCATCGGGTCGCTCGTGCTGTTCGTGCTGTGCCTGCTGCCGTCGAACCCGAAGGGCGCCCGCTTCGACGCGTGAGCCGAGGCCCGCGCCGGCACTGCCCGTGCACCGGCCGTCAGAACGGGTCGTCCGCGTCCGTCGCCGGTGACCACCGCGCGCGACGCATGTCGACCCGCCAGGTGGTCGTGCCCTGTACCAGGGGCGTGCCCTCGGCGCGGTAGTGCTCGTGCGCGCGGGCCTCGTGGTGCACCGGCGGCAGTCCGCCCGACCGCACCACGCGCCACCACGGCAGATCGGCACCCTCGTGCGCCATCACCTTGCCGACGGCTCGGGACGCCCGGGACCCGAGCGCCGCAGCGACGTCGCCGTAGGTCATGACGTGGCCAGGGGGGATGTGGCGCACGACCTCGGCCACGGCCGCACCGAAGTCGTCGGCAGCGGGCAGCCCGTCGCCGGACGCGCCGGCAGTGGGCAGCCCGTCGCCGGACGAGCCGGCAGTGGGCGCCCCGTGGCCGGACGAGACGGCAGCGGGCGCCCCGTGGCCGACCGGTCCTCGGGCCACTAGAGCGTCAGCACCGCGAAGTGGTCGCCGTACTGGGTCTCGCGCACGAACTCGAAGCCGACGGCGCGGAAGAACGCCTCGGGGCTGTCGTCCCCGCCGGGCTCGTACACGACGGTCAGACGCTCGAGGCCGCGGCTCCGTGCCTCGTCCGCCAGACCGTGCACGGCGAACCGGCCGACACCGCGACCCTGCGCCGTCGCCGAGACGTTGACCCGCCAGATCGCGCTGCGCAGTTCTTCCTCGGCGTTGTCCTCGTCGAAGGTGCCGATGATCATGCCGACGACCTCGTCGCCGTCGAGGACCACACGCGTCCACGCCGAACTCGGCTTCACGTCGGACTCCGCGACGCCGTACGTGGTCGGCTGCACGAACTGCTCCTGCCCGGGCTTGAGCGTCAGGGAGTTCGCCGCCGCAGCGGTCGACGCGGAGAGTTCTTCGAGGCGGAGGTCCGTCATGCCGCTCAGGGTAGCCGTGCGACCCGTGCGGGGGCCAGCGAGCCGCGCGACCGATACCGCACCGTTGTGCCACCGGTGCCGGGCCGACCGGCGCGGTATGGTCGCGGCATGGCAGAGCATCGGCGTGGGGCGAACCTCCCGTCGATCGGTGGGTTCAACCGGACGGTCGTGCTCGACGCGGTGCGTCGCTCGCCGGACGGGCTGAGCCGGGTCGAGCTGGCGTCCCGCACCGGCCTGAGCGCGCAGACCGTGTCGAACGTCACGCGGTTCCTCATCGAGGCGGGGATGATCGCGGAGTCCGGCACGGTCGTGTCCGGCCGCGGCAAGCCCCGCACCATCCTGCGGCTCGAGGCCGGCAGCCGGTACGCCGTCGGGGTGCACGTCGACCCGGCGGTCGTCACCTACGTGCTGCTGGACCTCGCCGGGACCGTCGTCGCGTCGAGCACCACGTCGACCCCGACCGCCGACGACCCGTCCGAGGTGGTCCGGACCATCGCGACCGCGGTCGACGAACTCGTGGCGGGTGCCCGGGTCGACGTGGACGCCGTGCTCGGGGTGGGCATCGCGAGCCCCGGTCCGATCGACGTCGACGCCGGTGTCGTGCTCGACCCGCCGTTCCTGCCGCGGTGGCGGGACGTCCCGCTGCGCGATGCGCTCGCCGAGGCGACCGGGTACCCGGTGCTCCTCGAGAAGGACGTCACGGCGGCGGTGATCGGCGAGATGTTCCTCGCCGGGGAGTCCTCGGCGCGGAACTTCGCCTTCGTCTACTTCGGCACCGGCTTCGGTGTGGGGCTCGTCGTCGACCACGAGCCCGTCCGCGGCGTCGGGTCGAACGCCGGTGACGCCGGGCACATCATGGTCGACCAGGGGTCGCTCGCCGGGACGCCGGACGGCGAGGGCACCCGCGGCGAGGTCGGTGCGGCGGTCGCCCCGGACCGTCTGGTGCACGTCGCGCAGGCGCGCGGCCTGGCACTCGGCGGCGCCCCGGCGGGCGTCGCGGCCGTCGACCGGGCCTGGGACGCACTCGGAGCGGCGATCGACGCCGGGGACCCGGTGGCCCGCGGGCTCGCGGCCGAGGCCGGGACGGTGATGGGGAATGCGGTCGTCCTCATCGTGAACCTGCTCGACATCGACCGGGTGGTCTTCGGCGGGCCCTTCTGGTCGCGGATCGCGAGCGCTGCCCTGCCGGCCGCGCGCGAGGCGATCGTCGGGTCGCCGCTGCTCGTCCCGAAGCACCCGGTCGTCGTGACCGAGAGCGACCGCGGCGCCGACGTGGCCGCGGTCGGCGCGGCCTGCCTGGTCCTCGACGCGGCGCTGTCGCCGCGGGCGAGCACCCTGCTCATCCGTCGCTGACGGAGGTCCGTCGCGCGCACCACGGGCCAGGAGGCGCGGTGCGGGGCCGACCCGCGCCTCCCGTCCGGCACACGTTGCCGTCCCGTGCGGTGCGGGTGACACCCGTCGTTCACCTCGACGCCACCGGCCGGATGCCCGGATGCTGAACAGTCGTGCAGGTCCCCCCTGAACACCCGAGAAGGACCCTGCATGCATCCCCGTGCTCTGCGCCTCGGCGCGTCCGTCGTCGCTGCCCTCGTCGTCGTCGGCGGCGCCCTGACGACGTCCCCCGCCTCCGCTGCCGTCGGTGACGACGACCCCACCGTGGGGGCGTCCGCCGCCAACGGACTGGTCGTCAACGAGGTCGAGTCGAACGGCGACGACACCGAC
>NZ_BACZ01000697.1 GCF_000333375.1 Curtobacterium sp. B18 | reverse complement strand
CGGACGGGAGGCGCGNNGCCCTTTGGCACCGCCCCTCCCGTCGTGACGCGGGGGACGTTCGCCCCGCCGCCGCGCGGCTCCCCGGCGAAGCGGACATCGGCACGTATCCTCGCTGCGATGAACCGCCTGGGAACCGCACTGCTCGCCGCGATCGAGGCGGTCGTGACGGTCGGCGTCGGCCTCGGGATCGCGCTCGTCCCGCTGACCCTCCTGTGGGGCTTCGAGTACGGGCTGCAGGTCGACTGGGACGTGTTCTGGAAGGCCACGGGGAGCGTCTGGCTCGTCGGGCACGGCGTCGACGTGTCGTTCCTCCTCGGTTCGGCCCTCGCGAAGTCGTCCGGGGTGACCGGCGCCGCCGACCCGATCCACGTGACCCTGGCCGCGCTCGGCTTCGCCCTCGTCACCGCGTGGCTCGCCGGACGAGCGGGGCGCCGCTTCGCCGAGACCGACCACCGCACGACGGGCCTGCTCGTCGGCACCGGTGTCGTCGCCCTCCTCGGGCTCCTCGTCGCCCTGTCGACGCGCTCGGCCGCGACCGTGCCGACGCTGTGGCAGGCGATCGTCCTGCCCGCCCTCTGGTTCGGGATCCCCGCGCTCGTGACGAGCGAGGTGTGCCGACGGCGACGGGGCCTGCCGGCCGATCCGCTCACGCAGCGGGTGCTCGACGGGGTCGAGCGCGTGCCGGCCACCTGGCGTGCCGTCGGGGCGTTCGGCCTGCGCGCGGGCACCGCTGCGACCGCCGTGGTCGTCGCGGTCGCCGGGGTGGTCGTCGCCGTCCTGCTCTTCGCGTCCTTCGCCGAGGTCATCTCGCTCTACGAGCGGTCCCACGCCGGCATCGTCGGCGGCGTCGCCCTGACGGTCGGACAGCTCGCCTTCCTGCCGGACTTCGTGGGCTGGGCGACCGCGTGGCTCGTCGGGCCGGGGTTCGCGATCGGGACCGGTTCCAGCGTGTCGCCGATCGGCACGACGCTCGGCCCGATCCCCGGCCTGCCGGTGTTCGGGGCGCTGCCGGCGTCCGGGCACACCTTCGGGCTCGTCTGGGTGCTCGTGCCCGTCGTCGCCGGGTTCGCCGCCGGCGGGCTCCTGCGCCCGCGGCTCGTCCGGACGCTCGCCAGCGCCGACTCGGCGCTCCACCGTGCACTCGGCGGGGTGGCGGCCGGCGTCGTCGCCGGGGTGCTGACCGGGTTCGTCGCCTGGCTGTCGTCGGGGTCGTTCGGCCCCGGCCGCCTGGCCGACGTCGGTCCGCACGCGCTCGTCGTCGGGGCCTTCGCCGCCCTCGAGGTCGGCGTCCCGGCGGTGGTCGCGCTCGCAGCGGGCAGCGACCTCGTCCGGGTGCCGGAACGGATCCGGGCACGCGAGCAGTGGCACGAGGTCGAGGACGATCGTGCCGACGCGGACGCCGACACCGCCGCCGAGGGCTCGCTCCTCGCCGCACTCGATCGTGCCGGAGCCGGTCGGACCACCGACGTGCACCGCTTCGTCGTCGAGGAGGCGCACGGCGACGCCGCGACCGGCGCCGACCACACGAGTGCTCCGGTCCGGCGGGACCCGGGCGAGCGCGCGCGCGCCGCCGCCACGCGGACCGACCCCGACGAACGGGTCCCGGTCCGCGCTGCCGCCGCCGACGCTGCCCCCGACGAGCGGGACCGGACGACGGACCCGACCCCCGCTCGGCCGACGGGCGCCGCGACGGTCGCCCCCGGGACGACCCCCGGGACGACCGCTGGCGACGTGGCGGCGTCGAGCCGCGCCTCCCGGACCGCGCCCGACCCCGCGCCGGACCGCGACCCGGACGCCGACGTCGAGCTGCCGGAGTGGGCCCGCACCGACGTGGTCGCCGCCGACCGGGTGCCCGCCGACCGCGCTGCCGACCGCTCCCGGGGCACCGGCCGCGGTGGCGTCGGCGCGATCCGCGACCGCCTGTGCGGAGCGGCCGACGGCGTCCGGGAACGCGTCGGCGACCTGCGCGACCGGGCGACCGGCGCCGGCGCCGACCGCGAGCCGGAGCAGCCCGCAGCGGCCGTGCCGCACGCGCCCGGGACCGAGCCGCAGCCCGCGTTCCCGTGGAGCACCGAGGAGTTCGTCGCCGGCCGCGACGACGCCGACGACGACCACGGCGGCATCACGACGAGTGCAGCACCGTCCGCACCGGCGGCCCCGCAGCAGCGGTGGGACGCCACGGACCAGATCCCCGAGGACGAGCTGCCGTGGTGGCGCCGTCCCAAGGACGACCGGTGACCGCGGCCCGGTAGGGTTGTCCCGTGCTCGAACTGGTCGTCCTGATCTCCGGTGCCGGCTCGAACCTGCGGGCCCTGCTCGAGGCGACCCTCGACGCGGAGTACCCCGCGCGGGTCGTCGCCATCGGTGCCGACCGCGACGCCGAGGGACTCGGCCTCGGCGAAGAGTTCCAGATCCCCACCTTCACGGTGCCGTTCTCGCGCTACGAGACGCGCGCCGCGTGGGGGGAAGCCCTCGCCGAGCAGATCCGCCCGTGGACGCCCGACCTGCTCGTGCTGTCCGGGCTCATGCGGCTGCTCCCGCCCGCGGTGGTGTCCGAGTTCGCGCCCGCCGTCATCAACACGCACCCGGCCTACCTGCCCGAGTTCCCCGGCGCCCACGGCGTGCGGGACGCCCTCGCCGCCGGTGTGGAGCAGACCGGTGCGAGCGTGATCCAGGTCGACGACGGCGTCGACAGCGGCCCGATCCTCGCCCAGGAGCGCGTCCCCGTGCTCCCCGGCGACTCCGAGTCGACGCTGCACGACCGCATCAAGCCGGTCGAGCGACGCCTGCTCATCCAGACCATCCTCGACATCGCCAACGGCACCACCGACCTGAAGGGCACCCCGAGCGCATGAGCGTGCACGCAGCCGACCCCAGCCTGTACCGCGACCGGGACCTCGTCCCCGTGCGGCGGGCGCTCATCTCGGTGAGCGACAAGTCCGGCCTGCTCGAGCTCGCCGGGGCCCTCGCCGACGCCGGCGTCGAGATCGTCTCGACCGGTTCCACGGCCGGAGCGATCCGCGACGCCGGCTACGCCGTCACGGACGTCTCGAGCGTCACGGGCTTCCCGGAGTCGCTCGACGGCCGCGTGAAGACCCTGCACCCGTCGGTGCACGCGGGCCTCCTCGCCGACCTCCGCCTCGAGTCGCACGAGCAGCAGCTCGCCGAGCTCGGCATCGAGCCGTTCCAGCTCGTGGTCGTCAACCTGTACCCGTTCGTCGAGACGGTGGCCTCCGGCGCCGACACCGCGACCGTCGTCGAGAACGTCGACATCGGCGGCCCCGCGATGGTCCGGGCCTCGGCGAAGAACCACCCGAACGTCGCGATCGTCGTGTCGCCGTCGTCCTACGCCGAGGTGGTCGAGGCCGTCCGTGCGGGCGGGACCACGCTCGAGCTCCGGAAGCGCCTCGCCGCCCAGGCCTTCGCGCACACCGCCGCCTACGACACCGCCGTCGCCGGGTACTTCGCGAGCGACGTCGTGGCAGCGGCCGCGGCACCGACCACGAGCGGGGACACCGAGACGCCCGGCAGCTTCGACGAGCACCTCACGGTGGACGCCGACCTCGCCGCGACGCTCCGGTACGGCGAGAACGCGCACCAGGCCGCCGCGCTGTACACGAGCGCCCGCGGGACCGGGATCGCCCAGGCGGCGCAGTTGCACGGCAAGGAGATGTCGTACAACAACTACGTCGACGCCGATGCCGCCGTCCGCGCGGCCTACGACTTCGCCGAGCCCGCCGTCGCGATCATCAAGCACGCCAACCCGTGCGGCATCGCGATCGCACCGGCCGACGCCGCCGACCCGATCGCCGCCGCGCACGCCGCGGCCCACGCCTGCGACCCGCTCTCGGCGTTCGGTGGGGTCATCGCCGCGAACCGTCCGGTGACGAAGCAGATGGCCGAGACGGTCGCGGACATCTTCACCGAGGTCGTCGTGGCCCCGGCCTTCGACCCCGAGGCGATCGAGATCCTCTCGCGGAAGAAGAACATCCGGCTCCTCACGCTCCCGACCGACTTCGCCCTCGCCCCGCGCGAGGTCAAGCAGATCTCCGGCGGGTTCCTCGTGCAGGACGCCGACCGCTTCACCGCGTTCGACCAGTCCACGTGGACCCTCGTCGCCGGCGCACCGGCGGACGAGCAGACGCTCACCGACCTCGCGTTCGCGTGGAAGGCGAGCCGTGCCGTGAAGTCGAACGGGATCCTCCTGGCGAACCAGGGGGCGAGCGTCGGCGTCGGCATGGGCCAGGTGAACCGGGTCGACTCGTGCCACCTCGCGGTGAGCCGTGCGGGGGAGCGGGCCGCGGGCAGCGTCGCGGCATCGGACGCCTTCTTCCCGTTCGCGGACGGCCTGCAGGTCCTCCTCGACGCGGGTGTCCGCGCGGTGGCGCAGCCCGGCGGCAGCGTCCGCGACGACGAGGTCATCGCCGCGGCGACGGCGGCGGGCGTGACGATGTACTTCACGGGCGAGCGCCACTTCTTCCACTGAGTCGAACAACCGGCAACTCCGGAAAACGCTTGCGCACCACGTTCGACTGTGAATAGTCTGTAAGGCTCCGCGACAGGCACGCCGACGGCCCCAGTGTCCACGACAGACACCGGCCGGCGGCACCGCGGACACAACGGTGACGATGACGACGACTGGAGTGACGATGAACACGACGACCGGAACCGTGGCGACGGCTGCCCGTGCGGGTCTCGTGCTCCTCGTGGGGACCGCTCCCGACGCACGACCGTTCGGCGGGACCCGTGGCATGCGCCCGCGTCCCGCGTCCGCGGCCGTCGCGCCGTACCCCCACCGGGGTGCGCCCGCCGCCACGGCACCGCTGTCCGCGTAGGGCTGCCTCCCACAGCCAGCGACGAGTCGACGGGACCGCCCGACGACGACGAGCACGCGACGAGCCGCCGCGACACCAGCGACGACGACGAGCACGGGCCCGCGCGAGCCCACGCCTGAACCCGGGGGACGACACGCTCCCGGTGCACTCCGACCGAACCGACGCCGCGTCCGACGCGGCGGCGGGCGACCGCGACGCGGACCGAGCACGCCTCACCAGGGCGGGCACGGCCCGAGGACGCGACCGACCCGCTCGGCCGACGACCACCACGCAACGGACACCGAGCCTCCAGACCGGCGGCTGCGACAGCAGCGACCGATCCAGAGGGTCTCGGCACGACGCACGAGGACGCAATCCATGTCCAAGACGCCAGACCAGGCGCGCCCGTCCACCGACCGCCCCTCGACCTTCCGCGCCATCGCGCGGATCTACCCCTACGTGAAGCCGTACCAGCGGCGCCTCATCGGCGGCATGTTCGCCGCCATGGGCGCCTCCCTGGTCGCGCTCGCGATCCCCTACGTCCTGCAGTGGCTCGTCGACGGGCCGCTGTCCTCCAAGGACTCCGCACAGATCTGGCCGGCCGGCCTCGGCGTGCTCGCGCTCGGCGTGCTCGAGGCGTTCTTCATCGCCTCGCGTCGCCGACTCGTGATGCGCCCGTCGACGCGCATCGAGACGAGCATGCGGAACGCGCTCTACGCGAAGCTGCAGGACCTGCCGGTCGCGTTCCACGACCGCTGGGAGTCCGGGCAGCTGCTGTCCCGCTCCGTCTCCGACCTGTCGTTGATCCGACGGTGGCTGGCGTTCGGCGTCGTGCTGCTCGTGGTCAACATCGTGACCATCGTGGTGGGCTTCGTCGTGCTGTTCACCTTCGGGTGGCTGCTCGGCCTGGTGTTCCTCGTCGCGTCCATCCCGCTGTGGATCAACGGGCTGCTGTTCGAACGTCGGTACTCCGTCGTCGCACGCCGCAGCCAGGACCAGGTCGGCGACCTCGCCACGAGCGTCGAGCAGTCGGTGCACGGCATCCGCGTGCTCAAGGCGTTCGGTCGCGGGCGCTACAAGCTCGACGAGTTCAGCGAGCAGGCCGAGGCCCTGCGCGGCACCGAGATCGAGAAGGCGAAGGCGATCGCGAGCATCTGGCTGTGGCTGCTGCTCGTGCCGGACGTCGCGTTCGCGCTCTGCCTGCTCGCCGGCATCTGGCTCGCCTCGCAGGGGGAGCTGTCCGTCGGGCAGCTGTTCGCGTTCTTCGCGACCGCGACGGTGCTGCGCTTCCCGATCGAGTCGATCGGCTTCTTGCTCTCGATGACGTTCGACACCCGCACCGCGGTCGACCGCTTCTTCGAGGTCATGGACTCCGAGAACACGATCACCGACCCCGAGTCGCCGAAGACCATCGCCGAGCCGCACGGTGCGCTGTCCTTCAACGGGGTGCACTTCCGCTACCAGGACTCCGCACCGCAGTACCCGGACCTCATCAACGGCGTCGAGCTGCAGCTGCAGCCGGGCGAGACCATGGCGCTCGTCGGGCTGACCGGCTGCGGCAAGACCACGCTGCTGTCGCTCGTGCCGCGGCTCTACGACGTCACCGGAGGCTCGGTGACGATCGACGGGGTCGACATCCGCGACCTCACCCGCGAGGAGCTGCGGCGGCACGTCGGTGTCGCGTTCGAGGACGCCACGCTGTTCTCGACGACCGTGCGCGAGAACGTGCTGCTCGGTCGCCCCGACCTGTCCGGCGCCGAGGCCGAGGCGGTCATGCGCGAGGCCCTCGACATCGCGCAGGCGGCGTTCGTGGACGACCTGCCGGACGGGGTCGACACCCGTGTCGGCGAGGAGGGCCTGTCCCTCTCCGGTGGGCAGCGGCAGCGCCTGGCGCTCGCCCGCGCGATCGCGGCGCGGCCGTCGGTGCTCGTCCTGGACGACCCGCTGTCCGCGCTCGACGTCGACACCGAGGCTCGGGTCGAGGCCGGCCTCCGCCGCGTCCTCGCCGAGACCACGTCGCTCATCGTGGCGCACCGCCCGTCGACCGTGACGCTCGCCGACCGGGTGGCGCTCATGGAGAACGGCATCGTCACCGCCGTCGGCACCCACTCGGAGCTGATGGCCACCAACGACCACTACCGCTACGTCATCTCGTCGCTCGACGAGGACGACGCCACCGCACGAGAGGGGGCGATGGCATGAGCTGGGCGTGCAGGACCCGACGCGTGCGACGACGGGCGTGCAGGAGCATCACGACGCCGATCCCGACCACGACGTACTGCACGGTGAGTGCCAGTCGGAAGTTCGTCCAGGCGAAGACGGTCTGCCCCGACGCCGACGACGCCAGGTCGAGGACGGTGCCGATGAGGAACATCATCACGAACGCGGCGAGGAAGCCGCCGACGTTCACCACGCCGTTCGCCGACCCGAGCGACCCGACCGGGTAAAGGACCGCGCGAAGTCGAAC
>NZ_BACZ01000698.1 GCF_000333375.1 Curtobacterium sp. B18 | reverse complement strand
ACCCCCGGGACGACGGCCCGGAACGACCCGGACCAAGACGAACGGTCCGCCGGAAAGCGCCGCTGTTCGCGCGGCCCCCACGCGACCCCGTAATGCGACCGGAGGGCATCCGGGAGCATCCCGACCGTCACGACCCGCACGAGCGGCATGGCGCCCCGCACCCACAGCGGCGCGAACCGCGGGTGCAGCAGGTCGCGCACGACACCACGGGCGTCGTCGGTGACGCGGAGCCCGGCGAGCGTGCGCGTCCAGTACCGCTCGAAGTCCGCCACCGTCGCGGGCCACCGGTCCGCTGGTACCCGCAGTGCCGTGCCGATCGGGGCGTAGGCGGCGAGCACGCGCTCGGCGACCTCCGGTCCGGCGGGTGTGCCGAACAGCTCGTGGGCGTGCATCGCGGAGTCGTACAGGGTCGCGGCCACCCACAGCTGCCGGTCCACGTCGTCGGCGCCGGCGACCGGTCGGTGCGCGCGCGTCACGAACGAGGCGGCGACGGCTGCGTCGGCCTCGGTGCCGACGACCACCGCGTACACGAACATGAGGGTGTGGGCGAGCCGCTGCTGCGGTCGTCGCGCGAAGTCCGAGTGCCGCCGCACCCCCGCTGCGACCACGGGGTCCGCGATCTGGAGCAGGATGGCGCGGCCGCCGGCGGCCACCGGCGTGCTGTCGGCGAGGAACCGACGCAGGTCGCGTTCCGGGACCCCGCCCACGGGCGGACTGGAGGGACGGTGCGGGCCCGGCCCCGCGCCTCCCGTCCGGTGCCCGCTCACGGTCGTGGTCCGCGCCGTCCGGCGCGGAGGCGGGGGAGTGCGTCGACCACGATCGCCGCGGCGAGCGCGAGTGTCCCGCCCACCAGGGCGGCGACGAGGAACGCGGGGCTCCCGACCTGCCCCGTCGCGGCGGCGATCAGGGCGGCGACCAGCCAGATCGACGGGAGCGGCCAGAGATGACTCGGCGACCCGGCGACCACCGCGAGCAGCACCCCGGCCACCACCAGCGGGACCCAGAGCACGTTCGTGCCGCACGGTGGTCCGTACGTGCCGGGGCCGCAGTCGGTCACACCGGACCGGACACCGGTGTGCGCTGCGGCCGCGACGAGCAGGAGCGAGGCGAGGGCCAGCAGCCGAGCCACGGCGGGCATGCGGCGGACACTGGCCTGGACGCGTCGGAGCACGGCCCGATCGTACTGGGCCGTGCTCCGCGGGTGGCGCTGGTCAGAGCGGCTTCGTGCCGAGGTCGTTCCCGAGGTCGGGACGGTCCTCGTCACCGTCGTGCTCCCACAGGTCCGGAGCACCCTCGCGCGGGGAACCGCCGGTCGGTCCGTCGTCGGTGCCGTCACCGGGCTGCGGCTCGACGGTCTCGCCGGCGACCGCGTCGTTCGTGACGGTCTCGAGGGACTCTTCGGACTCGTCCACCTCGTACGGGCCGACGTGCTCGCGGTCGACGTCGTCGTCGCGACGCTGCTGGGCGTCGAAGTCGTCGACGGGGCTGATGCCGGGGTCGCTCATGGTGGTTCCTCTCGTCGTTTCCGGTCCTGTCTACTCGCCCTGCTGGCCGCCGAGGCCCAGCTGCTGGGCGAGGCCCTGCTCGTCCGTCGCACCCCAGCGCTCGACGATCTTGCCGTCGCGGAAGCGGGACACCTGGATGCCGCGCACCTCGAACGACCGGCCGGTGGGCTCGTGCCCCTGGAACGGACCGGTGTGCGTGCCACGGATCGTGAACACCGCGGTGACGTGGTCGTCGGTGACGATCACCGGGTCCGGGACGAGCTCGAGATCGGGGAACGCGGTGGTGAACGCACGCCAGAAGTCGACGATGCCGGTCAGGCCGGGTGCCTGGTCGGGAGCCGGGTCGTGGTCGACCACGTCCTCGGCCCAGACCTCGCCGAACCGGTCGAAGGCCCGGTCGGAGATGATGCCGCCGAGGCGTTCCTGCGCGGCCTGGTTGACGTCCTTGCTCATGGTGTCCTCTCGTTGCCGGGCCGGTCTCCCCGGCCCGGCGTCCTGCGTACCCGGTGCCCGGTCCGAGGCGGCGCACAGGCCGGGGTACGGCTGTCCGACAGACGCACACGGGGTTCGTCGTTCACCTGCTGGTCACCCGGGGGCCACCCCGGCCGTGCACACTCACCGTGCTCGGGGGAGTGGAGCGCGGTCGCCGACGGGTGGTCGAGCGACCGCGCCTTCCCCCGCATCAGACGCGTTCGAGCAGCCCGCGCTCCGCGACGTCCACGAGGGCGAGCGTCCGGTACCCCACGGAGTCGAAGAACACGGTGAGCCGGTCGTCCTCGGTGCTCATCACGGTGCCGCGACCCCACTCGGGGTGCTCGACCTCGGCGTCCGGCGGCCACTCGGCGTCGTGCGAGCCGTCCGCGGCGTGTGCTCGGCGGGCGGACCCCGACGAACAGGTGTCGCAGTTCCCGCACGGTTCCGGGAGCTCGTCGCCGAAGTAGCCGAGCAGGAACTGCCGACGGCACTCGTCGGTCTCGGCGAACCGGCGCACCATCTGGATCCGGGACTCCTCGATCCGCTCCCGCTCGTGGGCGTGCTCCTTCGCACGGTCGGCCGCTGCCGCAGCGGTCCTCGGGCCACCGTCGACCCGGTGGAGCCCGTCTCCGCCGTCGGCGAGGACCCCGGCCTCGACCAGGGTGTTGGCGGCTCGGCCCGCGGTCCGGGCGGCGAGACCCGATCGCTCGGTGAGCTCCGACCGCGCGACGGCCCCGCCGCCCGCCGGCACGGCGTCGTACACCGCGCGGAGCGAGGCCGGCCGCGGGCTCCCGGAGGCGAAGAACCGCCGCAGTCCGAGGTCCTCGGCGCGGTAGTGCATCGTCGCGAGTGCCGGCTCGCGGTCGCGCCCGGCCCGACCGACCTCCTGGTAGTACGCGTCGACGGACTCCGGCACGTCGGCGTGCACCACGAACCGGACGTCCGGCTTGTCGATCCCCATGCCGAACGCGCTCGTGGCGACCACCACGTCGACCTCGCCGTCGAGGAAGGCGTGGTGCACCGCCTCGCGGTCCCGTGCCCGGAGTCCCGCGTGGTACGGCTTCGCGCGACGGCCGCTCTCGACCAGTTCGTCGGCGAGCACCAGGGTCTCGGCGCGGGTGGCGACGTACACGATGCCGGCGCCCTCGAGCCCGACGACCTGCCGCACGAGTGCGGTGCGCTTGCCCTCGTCGTCCTCGTGGCGGACCACCTCGAGCCGCAGCTCGGGCCGGTCGAACCCGGTGGCGACGACGAGCGGGTCGCGCATGCCGAGCCGCTCGACGACCTCGGTCCGGACCGGCGTGGACCCGGTGGCCGTCATCGCGAGCACCGGTGGACGGCCGAGCCGCTCGACCACCTCGCCGAGCACGAGGTAGTCCGGACGGAAGTCGTGCCCCCACGAGGACACGCAGTGCGCCTCGTCGACCGTGACGAGCGACACCCCGACGTGGCGCAGTCGCTCGACGACCTCGTCCTTCGCGAGCTGCTCCGGGGCGAGGAACACGTACCGCACCGATCCGTCGTCGACGGCGGCCCAGGCGGCGTCGAGGTCACGGCGGGAGTGCGTGGCGTTGACGGTCACGGCGCGCGGGGCGTCCGGGTGGTCCTCGAGTCCGACGACCTGGTCCTCCTGCAGCGCCACGAGCGGGGACACCACGACCACGAGCCCGTCGAGTGCGAGTCCGGCGACCTGGTAGATCGCCGACTTCCCGGAGCCCGTCGGCATCACGGCGAGTGCGTCGCGGCCGTCGAGGACGGCGTCGACGAGGCGTTCCTGCTCGGGGCGGAGGGTCCAGCCGAAGACGTCGGCGGCACGGGTACGGAGTGCGGTGTCCATCGAGTCCACCGTGCCGAGCGCTCCCTGGGGGACCGGACGACGAGTGCGCGCACCGGACGTCCACGCAGCGGCGCTAGGCTGGCCGTCGGCCGTTGTCTCGACATCGAGCGACCCTCGATGTGGAGTGTGGCGACCGGGTAACCGATGCCGATCGCACGAACCGTGCGGGAAGAAGAACAGCGTGGATCTTTTCGAGTACCAGGCCAGGGACCTCTTCGAGTCCTACGGCGTCCCCGTGTTGCAGGGGATCATCGCCGACACCCCGGACGAGGCGAGGGCGGCGGCCGAGAAGATCGGTGGCGTCGTGGTCGTCAAGGCCCAGGTGAAGGTCGGCGGTCGCGGCAAGGCCGGTGGCGTCAAGGTCGCCAAGACCCCGGACGAGGCCTACGAGCACGCCCAGGCGATCCTCGGCCTGGACATCAAGGGCCACACGGTCGAGCGGGTCATGATCGCCCAGGGAGCGGACATCGCCGAGGAGTTCTACTTCTCCGTGCTGCTGGACCGGGCGAACCGCTCCTACCTCTCGCTCACGAGCGTCGAGGGCGGCATGGAGATCGAGCAGCTCGCAGTCGAGAAGCCCGAGGCCCTCGCCCGCGTCGAGGTGGACCCGCTCACCGGGATCGACAAGGCCGCCGCGCTCGAGATCGCCGCGCAGGCGAACTTCCCCGGGGCGCTCCGCGACCAGGTCGCCGACGTCTTCGTGAAGCTCTACGACGTGTACAAGGGCGAGGACGCCACCCTCGTCGAGGTGAACCCCCTCGTCCGCACGGGCGACGGCCAGATCCTCGCGCTCGACGGCAAGGTCTCGCTCGACGAGAACGCCGACTTCCGGCACGAGGGCCACAAGGCGCTCGAGGACACCGCGAGCGAGGACCCGCTCGAGGCCAAGGCGAAGGCGCACGGCCTCAACTACGTCAAGCTCGACGGCCAGGTCGGCGTGATCGGCAACGGTGCGGGGCTCGTCATGTCGACGCTCGACGTCGTCGCCTACGCCGGTGAGCGCCACGGCGGCGTGAAGCCCGCCAACTTCCTCGACATCGGCGGCGGCGCCTCGGCCGAGGTCATGGCCAACGGCCTCGACGTCATCCTCGGGGACCCGCAGGTGAAGAGCGTCTTCGTGAACGTCTTCGGCGGCATCACCGCCTGCGACGCCGTCGCGAACGGCATCGTCGCCGCGCTCGGCATCCTCGGCGACGCGGCCACCAAGCCGCTCGTCGTGCGCCTCGACGGCAACAACGTGGAAGAGGGTCGCCGGATCCTGGCGGAGGCAGCGCACCCGCTGGTCACCGTCGCCGCGACCATGGACGACGCGGCCGAGCAGGCCGCCGAACTCGCCGCCGCAGCGGCCTGAAGGGACTGACCATGTCGATCTTCCTCAACAAGGACTCCAAGGTCATCGTCCAGGGCATCACCGGCGGCGAGGGCACCAAGCACACCGCGCTCATGCTCAAGGCCGGCACGCAGGTCGTCGGCGGCGTGAACGCCCGCAAGGCCGGCACCACCGTCACGCACGGCGACGTCGAGCTCCCCGTCTTCGGCACCGTCCGCGAGGTCATCGACACCACCGGCGCCGACGTCTCGATCGTCTTCGTGCCGCCGGCGTTCGCGAAGGACGCCGTGCTCGAAGCCATCGACGCCGAGATCCCCCTCGTCGTCGTCATCACCGAGGGCATCCCGGTGCA
>NZ_BACZ01000699.1 GCF_000333375.1 Curtobacterium sp. B18 | reverse complement strand
GGTGCCGGACGACGACGGTCCCGCGGCGCACCTCCGACCGGAGCACCTCGCGCCCGCGAAACGGCACCTCGTGGCGAAGGCGATCGCCGAGTTCACGCACGAGCGCCTGGTCGCCCCGCAGGCCGACGGCGCCGGGTGGCGGCTCGACGCGGGGGAGTCGACCTACCGGTTCCGGGCACGGCGGCACCTGCTCGAGCACTGGTCGATCGACGAGGCGTCGCTGACCCGCACCCGCTCCGGTGCCGCGGCACCGCTCAGCGCGCAGGACCTCGTGCTCGAACTCCGGGACGTCCTCGGGATCCCCGATGCGCTGCTCGGCACCTACCAGGACGAGATCGCCTCGACCCTCGCCAGCGCTGCCGCGAAGCACCGGCGTGGCGGTCCGTCCGCCGCCCAGCTCGCCCGCGGCCGCACGACCGGTCCGGACGCCGTCGTCGCGTCGTTCCAGGACGTCGAGTCGGCGATGACCGAGGGGCACCCCGCGTTCGTGGCGGCGAACGGGCGGATCGGGTTCGGGCTCGACGAGTACCGCGCCTACGCGCCCGAGGCCGGCGGTCGGTTCCGGTACCGCTGGCTCGCGGCACGCCGGGCCTGCACGCACCTCGCGCTCGCCGCGGACCGCACCGAGCGCGACCACTGGGCGGCCGAGCTCGACCCGGCGACCACCGCCGGGTTCCGGGCCGTCCTGGTGTCCCGGGGACTCGATCCGGACGACTACGTCTGGATCCCCGTGCACCCCTGGCAGTGGCAGCACCGGATCGCGGTGACGTTCGCGCCGGACCTCGGGCGGCAGGACCTGGTCGACCTCGGCGAGGGGCCGGGCGAGTACCAGCCGCAGCAGTCGATCCGGACGGCGTTCGACCGCTCCCACCCGGAGCGCTCGTACGTCAAGACGGCGCTCGCGGTGCAGAACATGGGGTTCCTGCGGGGGATGTCGCCCGCGTACATGCGGAACACCCCGGCGGTGAACGACTGGGTCGCGGCGCTCGTGTCCGCAGACGAGACGCTTGCGGGCGCCGGGTTCTCGGTCCTCCGGGAACACGCGGCGATCGGCTACACCGGGGACGCCCACCACCGGGTCGACGTGCCCGCCCCGCAGCGGAAGATGCTCGCGGCGCTGTGGCGGGAGAGCCCGCTGCCGCGGGTGGCCGAGGGCGAGCGGCTGATGACCATGGCCGCGCTGCTGCACCGGGACGCCTCGGGTGACGCCGTCGTGTCGGCGCTGATCGAGGCGTCGGGTCTGCCGGCCGACGAGTGGGTGCGGCGCTGGCTCGACGCGTACCTGCTGCCCGTCGTGCACTGCCTGACCGTGCACGACCTGGTGTTCATGCCGCACGGCGAGAACCTCGTGCTCGTCGTCCGCGACGGGGTCGTGGTGCGCGCGCTGATGAAGGACATCGGCGAGGAGGTCGCGGTGCTCGGGCGGCACGACGACCGCCCGGTGCCCGCCGACATCGAGCGCATCGTGCACCCGGTCGACGACGACGAGGCGGCGCTCGCCGTGTTCACCGACGTGTTCGACGGGGTGCTGCGCTTCGTCGCGGCGATCCTCGACGACGACGGGGTGCTGCCGGAGTCGCGGTTCTGGCAGGTGGTGGCGGAGTGCATCGACGCGCACGCCGCCGCACACCCGGAGCGCCGTCGGCCGCTGGACCTGCGGGTGCCGGCGTTCGAGCACTCGTGCCTGAACCGGTTGCAGCTGCGGAACACGCTGTCGATGGTGGACCTGGCGGACCAGTCGTCGTCGCTCATCCGGGCGGGGGCGATGCCGAACCCGATCGCCCGGTAGGCGCGGGCGGGGCCGGGCGCGGCGCGGCTCGGCGCGGCGCGGCGAACCAGGAATCCGACATCGAACCAGCGCGAGCGGCTGGTTCGATGTCGGTGCCGTGGTTCGACGTCGGGCGTAGCGGGCCGCTGCGCGCGCTACGGCTGCAGCCGCGTCGCCGACCAGGCGCCGTCGGCGAGCACGTACTGCAACCGTCGGTGCATCCGGTCGCGGCTACCGTGCCAGAACTCCACGACGTCCGGCTCGAGCCGCCACGCCACCCAGCCCTCGGGCCGCGGGACGTCGTCGTCGGTCTCGTCGAGCAGGACGTTCGCGTCGTCGATGAGGTCCGCGAGCGTCCGCGGCTCGAGGACGGCGGACTGGTCGGCGATCGCGGTGGCGGCACGGGACTTCGGCGACCGGTCGGCGAACAGCGCGTCCGACTCGGCGTCGGACAGCTGCACGGCACGCCCCTCGAAGCGGAGCTGCTGCATGGTCTCGCGCCAGTACACCTGGAGCGCCGCGTGCGGGTTCTCGGCGAGCTGGCGACCCTTGGGGCTGAGCGTCGAGGTCCCGAACACGAGCCCGCGGTCGTCGAGCCGCTTCACGTCGACCGTGCGCGCGGACACGCGGCCGTCCGCCCCGGCGGTGGCGAGGGTCATCGACTTCGGCTCGGAGACGTCGCGGTCGTCGGCGGCGTCCAGCCACTGCCGGGCGAGGTCGAGCGGCGAGGCCGGGGGTGCGTCGAACTCGGGCAGGTGCAGGGAGTCGTCACCGGACAGGGAGGAGGACATGCCTCCACCCAACCGCGCTCAGTCCAGCCACGCCCAGGCTGCCGGGGGACGTCCGCCGCGGGGCCCGGCGCTCGCGGGGGCGTCGACCCGTGTGAGCGCGGGGTTCGACCGGAGCATCCGGTTGAGGTTGCCGGGGTCCGGGGCCGTGCCGGTGACCGCTGCCCGGAGCCGACTCGCGTCCGCGGTGGTGAAGCGCTCGCCGAGCAGCGCGCGGGTGAGCGGCAGGTCCGACCAGAGCCGGACCCGGAGGTGCTCGAGCGCGGAGCCGACGATCCGGTCGTGGTCGAAGGGCAGGCCGAGCGGGAGCGCGTCCACGCCGTGCCAGGCCGCTTCCGGACCCGCGAGCGCGTCGACGACGGCGAGGAACGCGATGCTGATCGCGGCGCTCCGCGGGTCGCGGTCGGGTCCGTCGAACGCACCGACCTGCGCGATGTGGCGCACCGCCGTCGGACCGGTCCCGGCCTTGGCACGCAGGGCGCGCAGTGCACCGTCGGCAAGGATCTCGGGACCGTCCAGGAGCACGCCGGGCAGCGCCTCCTGGCCCGCGTACGGCGCGTACTGCCGACGCGCGGTGGCGACCCGCAACCCGTCGCCCGTCGTGAACGACACCGGGACGACGTCGATCGCGATGAGCGGCTGGTCGCGGGCCGCAGAGGGGGCGTCGGTCACGCCGACGCCCGACGGGTCGCACGCTCGGCGCGTGCGCGGCTGAGGGTCGCTCGCACGTCGGCGAAGGACTGGAGGCGCGTGAAGCGTCCGTCGACCCACACCGGCTGGAGCAGGCTGGTCGCCTCGTCGTCGGCGGTGGCCTGGTCGGTCTGCCGGATCTCGCCCGTCTCGTCGCGGTGCAGGGCGATCCGCCCCTTCGCGCTCTTCTTGCCGCTGCCGGTCTTCGGGTCCTTCTGGATGTCGACGGGCTCGCCGTCCACCAGTGCCCATGTCGCCTTCACGGCGCTGCCGAGGTTGTCGCGGGTCATGTACTGGTACGTGTACGACCCGATGCCGAGCACGATGTTGTCGCTCGCGTACCCCTTGGCGGCGAGGCGCTCGTAGATGCGGCGGGCACGGTCGAGGGTGATGCTGTCGCCGTAGATCACGCCGATGTGCTGGTCGAGGACCTTGAAGCCCTGGTCGTTCATGGTGTGGCCGAAGATCTCGTCGAGGAGCTCGACGACGCCCTTCTCCTCGTGGCTGCGGGCCGGGTCGCTCAGTGCCGCGGTGTCGACCCCATGCACGGTGCCGGTGACGATGTCGACCGGGTCGCCGGAGTCCGGCCGGACGACGAGCTTGCCGTCGCGGCCGGTGATGCGGTCCTTGAGTGCCGGGAGCGTCTCGGTGACCACCTTGAAGAGGTCGAAGCCGTCGCTGACCGCTGACACGATGCCCGTCGGGTAGACGTCGAGGATCTGCTCGAACGTCGCCAGCTCGCCGTCGGCACCGCGGACGCACATGACGCTGTGCTCGGTGGCGGGGACGCTCGCGGCCACCCAGCCGTTGTCGCCCGGGTAGTAGCGGTCGATGAAGTCGAGCGACGGCATCGAGTCGGTGCCGAGGAACGAGAGCAGGTGTCCGGCCCCGCCGGCCGCGGCCGACTCGATGCTCGACTGGCCCCGGAAGGAGAAGTCGTGCGCGGCGAAGTCGATGCTGGCCGGGTCGGCACCGGTGCGGGCGGCCCAGTCCTCCATGAGGTCGCGGTACTCGAGCGCCTTCGTGGCGACGGTCGACGGGTGCCAGATCGAGGCCGAGAGCGCGGTCTCGATGTAGTTCGGCAGCCAGAAGAACTCGTCGACGGTGTTCTCGACGGTCAGGGTCGCGACACCGATCGGCGCGAGCGTGCCCTCGGGCAGCGCCCGGATCTCGAGCGGCAGGTACCCGAGGCGGTGCAGCGCCCGGACGTGGTCGGTGCCGATGTGGTTCGGCCCGAAGTACCCCTGGAGCGCCTGCTCGAACAGGTCGGCGACCTCGTCCTCGTCGGCCGCGAAGAACGGTGCCCACGCCTCGACGAGCGAGCGCTGGATGAACGCCTGCAGGCCGAACACGACCGCGTGGGTCGACTCGGGCATGTGCGCGTTCGAGCGGTTCGTCCAGTTGATGAGGATCCGCGTGGTGCCGGCGGGGTAGACCTGCCGGTGCGAGTGCTTGTAGCCGTCGACCGCCAGCAGTGGTGCGATCGGACTCGCCGTCGTGATGCGCGGTTCGAGGCCGGTCGTCGTCGTGTCGGTGGTGGTCGGTTCGGTCGCGGTCATCGGATCTGCTCCGTCAGGGTGGGGGTGAGTTCGATCGTGCGCAGGCCCTCGATGGCGTTCTGCGCGGGGTAGGAGTCCGTCGTGACGATCTCCCCGAAGTGCTCGGCGAGCTGCGGGGCCCGGCCGGAGAAGACGCCGTGCGAGACCCAGAGGCCGAGGCGCTCCTTCGGCAGGCCGGTGGCGCCGGCGAGGCCCATGAACGTCCCGCCGCCGTCACAGATGTCGTCGACCACGAGCAGTCGTCCGGTCTCGGGCAGCGGCTCGCAGGTGAACCCGTCGAGCTTGCCGGTGTCCGGGTTGCGGTGCTTCTCGGCGCGGAACACCGGCAACCCGCAGGTCTCGGCGACGGCGGTCGCGCGTGCCACGGCGCCCTTGTCGGGGGCGATGATCCCGCTGTAGTCCGACCCGGCGACGACGTGGTCGCGGACGACCGTCTCGCTCGTGACCACGGTGAGCCGCTCCACCAGGTCCACGATCACCGGCGAGTGCGGGTCGAACGCGATGACCTGGTCGATCCCGAAGCCGTTGACCACGTCGGCGTAGACCTTCGCCCCGAAGGGGAGCCCACGGTCCTGCCGGGCGCCGGGCAGGTAGGGGATGAGTGCGACGGACCGGGATCCGCGCTGCCGGACGGCGTCCGCCCACATGCCGAGCATGAGGAGGTCGTCACCGTTCGTGCCGCGCAGGGTCGCGATCTCGATGAGGTCCCCCGCGTCGGCGTCGTGTGCGACCTTGACGTGTGCTTCACCGGCGGGGAACCGCATGGTGGAGAACGTCGCGGTCGTCTGGGTGCCCCGGGTGGTCCGGGTGCTGAGTTCGACTGCCATGACTCGACCGTACCATGGTATTTGTCAGTGTGACAAGAACTGCCGCGAGATCAGGGGACCGGCACCTGGACCGACACCAGCTCGCCGTCGCCGAGGTGCACGAGGGCAGAACCGACCTGCACGCGTTCGACGATGCTGCTGCGCGGCAGGCGCATGCCGAGCAGGTCGCCCTCGGTGATCGTCTGCGGGCTGAGGAGTGCCCCGGACCGACGCCGCTTCATGTCGACCTGCCAGCCCGTGAAGCCCACGCCGAACTCGGCGGTCAGCCCCGCCGCGACGATGGCCTGCCCGTTGTCCGCCGCGCTCTTCACGAAGCCCTGCAGCCAGCTCTTCGCGGGTGCGTCCTTGACGAGCTCGGCGTCGTCGATGACGAGGACCCGGCGGCCGGGTTGTCCGTCGAACAGCGGCGCGAGGTCGTCCTCGGTGACGTCGGCGCCCTCGTGTGCGCCGAGGACGCCGGGCTCGGACGCGAGGGCGCGCAGGGGCGACTGCCGCGGGGTGACGAGCACGATCTCGCCCCCCTCGCGCAGCACCGACCGTGCGATCGACAGCAGGACGGAGCTCCGGCCGGACTTCGCGGGACCGCCCACGACGAACGAGCCCGCGGCCGCGAGGTCCGGCCCGATGGCGGTGAGGTCGTCGCCGCCGATGCCGACGAGGCCGAACAGCTCCGCGTCGTCGTCGCGCATCTCCCACGCCCGGTCGAACGGCACCGGTCCGGACAGCTGGTCGACGCGGAACGGCCGACGCGCACGCTCGACCGCGCGGTCGCGCTCGGTCGCGAAGGTCGCGAGGGCGGTGATCGCCGCAGCCTGCGACTGGCCCGTGCCGGCGGCGGCGAGCAGGGCGATCTGCGTCTCGGTGGCGGACTCCGACGCGAACGCCCGTCCGTCCGGGACCTGCTCCGGCAGCTTGCGCGGGTTGAGCGACGCGAGGCCGTAGTCGCCGCGGTCGGAGAGCCGGAGGACGAGCTTGTCCTCGACCAGGGTCGCCATCCGGCTCGACAGGAGCTGACGGTCCCCGGTGACCACCAGGTGGATGCCGACGCTCGCCCCTTCGCGCAGGAGGGTCATCACCTGGTCGGTCGGTGCACCGTGGTCGAGTTCGCCCAGCGAGCCGACGAACCCTTCCCACCGGTCGAGCATGAACACGATGTGAGGCAGCCGGTCGGAAGGGACGACCGCGGCGGCACGCTGCTCGACGATGCTCGCGAACCCGCCGTCGGCGAGGACCTGCTGCCGGCGGGCGAGCTCCTGGGTGAGCTTCGTGAGGAGCCGCTGCGCGCGCTCGGTCTGCACGCGCTGCACCACGGCGCCGGCGTGCGGGAGGGCCTGGATCGGCAGCAGCGCACCGTTGCCGCAGTCGAGCGCGTACACGTGGACGTCGGCAGCCGAGGTGTTCCGGGCGACCGCGGCGGCGATCGTGCGGAGTACCTGCGACCGACCGCTCCGCGGAGCACCGACCACGTAGAGGTGCCCGTCCGAGTCGAGGTCGAGGCTCCGGACCCGCTGCGCCTGCTCGGCCGGGAAGTCCTGCAGCGCGAAGGGCAGCGGGCCGACCCGGGCGTCGGTCGTGCTGCTGTCGTCGAGCTCCCACGCCCGGTCGTTCAGGTCGGTGAAGAGCAGCGTCTCCGGCAGGGCGTCGAGCCACGGACGGTAGGGAGCCGGTCCACCGAGTTCGGTCGCCGCCTCGGCCACCGCACCGACCAGCTCCTGCAGGTCGGTGCGTTCCTCGGCCTGCAGCTCCTTCGACTTCGGTGGTGCCGGCGGAGTGGTGCCGAGCGACGACCACGTCACGGTTCCGGCCCAGACCTGCTTGCGTCCGGTCGACAGCCCCGGACGCCGTCCGCCGACCCGACCGGCCTGGAACGGCAGCAGCGCACCGGCGCCGAGCCGGATGTACCCGCGGCCGGGTGTGCTCTTCTGGATCTGCGCCGCGTCGCCGGCGTCGATGACGTCGGTGCTCTCGCTCGAGTCCGTGACCCGGAGCGCGATGCGGAGGTTGGTGTTCGCGCGGATGTCGTTCGACACCACACCCGTCGGACGCTGCGTGGCGAGGATCAGGTGGATGCCGAGTGACCGGCCCCGCTGCGCGATGTTCACCAGGCCGGTGACGAAGTCCGGGAGCTCGCGCACGAGGCTCGCGAACTCGTCGATCACGATGAGCAGGCGCGGCATCGGTGGCAGCGGCTCACCGCGGACGAGCCGGTCGACGTAGTCCTCGATGTCCTTCGCGGCGGCGTCGGCCAGCAGGTGCTCGCGGCGGCGGAGTTCGGCGCCGAGCGACTCGAGGGCGCGCTCGACCAGGTGCGTGTCGAGGTCCGTGACCATGCCGACCGTGTGCGGCAGCGGCGCGAAGTCGCGGAACGCCGCACCGCCCTTGTAGTCGATGAGGACGAAGTTCATGCCCTCCGGGGTGTTCGTCGCCGCCAGGGACGCGACGATCGTCTGCAGGAGCTCGGACTTGCCCGACCCGGTCGTGCCGGCGACCAGGCCGTGCGGGCCGTCCTTGCGGAGGTCGAACGCGAACGGGCCGTCGAGGCTCTCGCCCACGACCACCTCGGTGGTGCGCGCACGCACGTTCCACCCACCCGTGATCGCCCGCGCAGTCGGCGGCTCGAGCAGCATCACGTCGAGCAGTCGCGACGAGGACGGGAGCCCACCGGCATCGCTCTCGTCGTCGGCGTCGACCATGGGCGCCACCGCCCGGGCGACGGTCTCGAACCAGCCGTCCGGGATGCGGTCCGGTCGGACGTCGGTCACCGTCGCCTGACGCTGGGCGGCGACGCGGATGCGCTCCGGCCCCACCGTGACGACGACCGAGCACTCCTCGGGCAGCAGACGGGCCTCTTCCTCGATGCAGATCGCCCGGACACCGACCGCGGGGCCCTCCTTGAGGATGCGGATCAGGCCCGGCAGTGCGCGCAGCCGTCGAGCGCCGTCGAGCACGACGACGACGTCGGGGCCGGGGATCCCGCGCACGTTCGCCTCGCGCATCGCCCGCTGTCGTGCGTCGATGAGCTGCCCGATCTCGGCCACCCGAGCGCCGAGCGTCTCGGCGTCGTTGCCGATCGCGATGACGGCGTCCTGCCCGAACCCCGGTCGGGCCTGCGGCACCCAGCGCAGCCAGGCCCACTCGTCGGCGGACTGCGCGTCGGTGAGCACCACGAACTGGGTGTCCCGCGGGCTCTGCAGCACCGCGAGCTGCGCCACGAGCCACGACGTGAGGTGCCTCGTGTGCTCGTCGCGGCCGGCGACACCGACCACGCCGTGCTCGCCGAGGTCGACCACGACCGGCACGTCCTCGGCCAGCTTGTCGACCGCACGCCGGTGCTCCAGCGCTGCCGGGTCCTCGAGCACGACGCCCGACGGTACGTCCGCCGTGCCGACGCGCAGCGTCAGGTAGTCCGGGTCGGTCCGCCGACGCTCCCACAGCCGGGCGCGACGGCGCAGGGCGATGTCGAGCACCGTCGCAGGATCGGGCGCGCTGGTGCGTGACTCGCGCTGGTACCGGACCACCGCCTCCAGTGCGTCCGCCTCGACCGCCTTCTTCGTCTCCTCGTACTCGGCGACCCGCTGCCGGTGCGTCTTCTTGCCGTTGCGGCGGTCCCACCAGGCGTTGCCGAACATGATGATCGGGGACATCAGGCCGAAGGCAAGGTAGGCGACGTTGTGGAAGATCGAGATCATCACCGCCGCCATGCCGAGCGGTGCGAGCGCCGCGATGATCGGGATGGAGCGGCGCGACTGCTGCCCCGGCGTCGCCGGCAGCTTGAAGACCGTCGGGGTCTCCTCCGGCAGCAGGCGCGGCGGCCGGGTGTAGTCGAGCGACCCGCCACCCGGTGTCAGCGTGATCGCTGCGCGGTCGGCGTCGGGGACCGCGACCGACAGCAGCGTGTCGCCGATCGTGACGACGCTGCCCGGCTCGACCGGCGTCTCCTCGTCGAGCTCCGTGCCGTCGAGGAGGACGCGGGAATCGCGCGTCGGGATGATCGAGAACCGCCGGTTGAGGTCGAGGCGCAGGATCGCCGCGTACTCGGGCGCGGTCCGGTCCGGCAGGTGCACCGTGGCGTCGGGAGCGGAACCGACGTGTGCGATGCCGGCGTCCAGCACCACGACCGTGCCGGCACCGGGTCCACCCACGATGCGGACGCTCGGCAGGTCGGCCGGCAGCGGCAGGACCGGTGCGGGGGCACCGAAGGTCAGGCGCGACCCCTCGAGCAGGACACCGTCACCGAGCCGGGCGTGCGGGGTCGTCGGGACGGCGTCGACCGCGACCTCGACGATGGACTCGGCGCTCAGGCCGAAGCGGCGGGCGACGATCTCGACGACCTCGCCGAGGACGGTGTCCTCGTCGCACTCGACCACGAAGTCCGCGGTGGCGTCGGTCGGCAGGTGGGTCGCGGTGAACGTCAGGCGCACGTGACACCCGCCACGTCGTGGGTCCTGGTCGTCGCGGAGCACCCCGTCGAGGCCCCCCGCAGCGTCGTGCTGCCGCTCATGGGTCGATTCTCGCAGGTTCCTGCGGCGTGCAGGCCGGGTTGCGCCCGGCTTGGGGATGAGCGGTCGGACTGGAGGCGCGGTGCGGGGGAACGGGGTCTGCTCACCCATGCGCGCGGTTGCGGGCTCAGCGCGGCGGGTCGCTATCCTTCGTGCTGTGCACGACGCCCCACCGGAGATCCTGGAGTTCAGTCCGGTGCAGCTCTCCAAGTGGCGGATCATCTTCGGCGGTCTGGGGCCGACAGCGCTCTGTGCACTGATCGGCGGCATCGTCGTGCTCTTCCCTGCTGGCAGGAGCGCCGCGATCGGCCTGGCGTTCTACGGTGCGCTCTACGCGGTCATGGTGTGGCCGGCGATCGGCCTCGCCGTGTGGCACCGCAGGGTCGCGACGATCCGGATCACCGACGATGCGGTCGAGTTCCGAGGAATCGTCCGGCGCCGACTCCTCCCGCGGGACGCGGACCTTCGCTGCCTTCGGTCGGCGTTCGACAACTGGCCCGCCAACGAGGTCCTCTTCATCGTCCACGGCGGCTGCAGGAGGCGTCGGATCAGGATCGACTCCTGGAACTGGACCACGCCGAGGATCCGCGAGATCAGCGGGGTGCTCCGTGCCCGAACGAGTTGCCGAGCAAGGGAAGAAGATCGAGCAGTTGGTACCGGGTGCCACCCGCTACTGGGAGCGGTCGCTCGTGAAGCTCTTCGCGTTCATCTTTGCGGGGTGCTTGTTGGCGATCATCGCGGTCGTCATTGTGTTCGGGGTCATCTTCCCGATGGGGTGACATCGACCTGCGCAGCGTCTGGACATCGGTCCGGACGGGTCGTCATCGTCCGCCACGCGCTCGACGGGATGACCGCAGGTGGCGGCTCCCGATGCTGACGCCGACGACCAGCGCGAACGCCCACACGATGTACCGGATGAGCCACGCGGTCGGTCCGTCCCAGGGGCCCGTGTCGTACTTGCCTCCTGGGAGGAGTGAGACGCCGACACCGATCGCGAGCACGATCACCGTGTCGCGGGTGAATGCGGCCCAGCGGCGTCCGGGCGTGAGGGGGCGTCGTCGTGTCATGGCTTCCTTGGTGGTGCGGTTGTCGTCATTGCGTCACTGGGAGTCCGGGTTGAGCACGAGCCCGAGCGCGAACTGGTCGACCAGTGGAGCAGCGAACGACTCGTCGGCACGTTTCGGGATGAAGGTTGTCAGCACCGCGGTCAGCGGGTCGGGCAGCTGCGGGATCGGCTGCACCCAGCGGATCGTCGTGGCCGGGACCGCACGGCGCAGGAGTGAGCGTCCTGGTGTCTTCGCCCGGTCGAGGATGCGCGTGGCCGGGCCGAGCGCCGTCACGCAGGTCGACACATCGGGATCGCTGGTTCGTCCGGCGAGCGGGAGCAGTGCGTCGTCGACCGCCTGGGCAGCAGGATCCAACCCAGGGAAGTACTGGATGACCGTGTACGCGAGTACCTCGACCGTCGGAGCGTCCGTCGTCAGGACGAAGAAGTCGTGGGCATCGACCTCGTTCCGCAATTGCGCCAGTTTGGTCATGGTCGATTCGAGCGACGATTCCAGGCGCTTCGGGACCGGCCACTGGAGGTGACTGATCACGTTCGCTGTCGCGGCGCGCCCGGTGGTGGTCGGGTCGCCCTCGATGAACTTCGTCCAGGCGTTGACGTAGTCGAATTCGAGTCCCATCAGATGCTCTCCGTTCTCGGTTGCCCGGTCACTTCGGCAGTCGTCAGCGACGACGCTCACGCCCAATCGACACGCACATCGCGCAGAAGCTCGTCGAGCATGGGCCGAGCGAGGGCGCTGTCGTTCTCGTCCGGGACGAAGAAGGACACGACCACCGTGAGCGCGTTCAGGCCGTCGACGATCGGGATGATCGCACGAACGACCTGCATCACCGGCCGCCCCCGGCCGCCGGTGCTGCGTTCCCGCATCTCCACGAGCGTTGCTCTGCCGAGGGGCAGATCCAGTGTGCCGACACTGGCGTCGCCGATGCCGGACGCCCGCGGTGCACGAGCGTCGTCGATGAAGGTGTCCGCGCGGTCGACGCCGGCGACGGTGTGCACGACCGCGTACGCGATCGCTCGGACCGTCGGCGCCGTGGTCGAGAGCACGAAGCAGGTCTCCGCCTTCGCCGCGGTCTGGAAAGCGGCGATGTCGCGCACGACCGTTCGGAGCACCGTGCGTTCTCGACGCTTCGGCCGCTGCTTCGCCTGCGCGAGAGCGTGCTCCACCGCTGCGTCGGTGACGTCGTCGATCTGACCCTCGTCATCGAGCAGCGTCCAGGCTCGGTTGTAGTTCCAGAGCAGGCGGATCATCCCTGTCCCTCCACTGCACCGCGTCCGACCTCTCGGTGGTTCCCGGTCAGCGTCGTTGCCCGAGCAATGCCGCTGCGAGCAGTCTGACTCATCGCACGGAGATGTCCTGCGCGAGCCGGAATGACGACTGCACGACCGCCAAGTCGTGGCCATCGTGATCGATCCGGATCATCTCTCGCGCAACCGACTGCGAAGTGGATCTGCGGCCTTATCTGACCATCGACGTGGTCGAGTCCCGTCACGTGCGCTCCGTTCTCGGTTGCCCGGTCGATTCCGCAATCGTCGAGGAAGACATGAGTCGGTCGAGGGAAGAACGGATCCGCCGTTCGATCGCGTTGAACTTGCCCCTCCCTCAGCGCATCCGCCGACCGGGCTGCCGAGACCGCCGTCTGAGATGACGGCTGCCGACGAGGATCGCGATGCACAACGTCACCGCCCACTCGACGTACCGGACTGTCCAAGCGGTTGCGCCGGCCCACGGGCCGAGATCGTACTTGCCGGGGAGCAACGAGACACCGACCCCGATCACCGCGATGATCAACGCGTCTCGGAAGAACGCCTTCCATTGCCCTGCTCGGGTCATGCTGCGCGAAGCGCCTGGGCCAGGTTCTCGATGTCGGGCTGCAAGTCTTCGAGGTACTCGGGCGGGACGTCGACTCGGAGCTGCACCGCGAGGTCTCCCACGGGGAAGGACGCGACCCACCCTGCCGAGCTGCCGCGCCGTTCGAGTGGCGCTCGGAGACCTTCGACCCCAGGTGCGATGGTCGATGGCTCCGGGGCCCCGACCGTCACATCCTGGCTGTCTCCTGGGCCGACGAACTCCTCGAGTCGTTCGTCGAGGCTTGAACCTGCCTCGGCCCATCGCACTCGGACCATGAGGACTTCATCCGGGAGCTCGGCGAGATGCACGAAGTACTGCTCGACGGGCGACGAGATCTGAGCGACAGATCCGAGCAGCGTCTGCAAGAACATCTGCTTCGGGTGTGGGCTGAAGAGGCGTCCTGGAAGGAGGTCACGAACCGTCGGCTGCGCCCACTTCATGATCTTCTTCGTCGACAGACCGCCCAGATCATTGGGGATCGGCAGCCATGCTTCCGCGTTTCCGGGGACTGAAATGCGCATCAGGCTCCTTAATTTCGGTACGACGGCCGCTGGCCACCGTATTGCAGCCTGAGGGCGGACACGAAACGGTCGACCGGATCGGCGAGTTCGGTGAGTCGGGTCAGATCGGTGTCCGCGTACGACACTCGGACCACGATCCCGGCGACGTCGAAGGCGTACGTCACGACCCCGGTGAGTGTCCGGTCGTCCGCTGCGACGAGGAACCGGACCGAACGGACGCCTGGACCGAACGCCGCGGTCTCGAAACCCTCGAGGACTGGTGGTTCGACGGCGGCCGGGTCGGTTGCGCCCACGACTTCGGCAAGATCAACGGGGGCGCTGTCCCGTTCGACAGCCAGGACCCGGACGATGGCGAGATCGGCTGTCAGGGATGGGAGGTACAGGGCGCGAAGCTCCGAGTCCGGTGTCGACGCTGCGATGGCTGCGAGGGACATGGCCAGCCACTCCGCTGCCTGTGGTCGCTCCGCGGTACGCTCTCGCGCTGTCGAGGCAGCCCACTCGTGCAGCTCGTGGGCGGTGCCGAACGATTCTTTACCAGGAGGAATGATCCATTCGCTGCCGACGTCCCCGATCACCACGCCGCTGGCGACCTGGCTCACCATGCTTCGTGTGCCTCCGCGGGAGGGACAACGGCTCCGGTGTGATCGACCCATCGGAACGTGCCGAGCATCGCGTCGAACAGATCCGACAAAGCGTGGACGACGTTGCGCTCGGACTCGGCTCCCGGACGATCGCCACCGGTGTCGGTCACGACGTTGAAGACGAGGGCGAGCACGAATGCATCCTGCCCCGGCACCTGCAGAAGTGCTGTCTCCCGCGCTAGCACCTCGGCGCTGTCCTCGACAGTTCGTTCCGAGTCCCCGAGCGTCGTGCTCACGACGCCGACAGAGCCGCCGATCGACCGAACTCGGGCTCCGTCCATCGTGAGTCGCGCGAGGAGCAGTTCCTCCACGCCGTGGTCATCGGACGGCACGACCTCGACGCGGGCGACCGTGATGCTGGCAGCGATCGCAGTCCCCGGCAACGGGCCCTGTGTCATGTACGTGTCAAGTAAGCGGCCGTTCGGATCACTCGCGAGGGCGGTGTCGAAGAGGGAGCCGACCGACGCTCTCCAGGAGTTGTCGGCACTGTCCTCGACGACCGAACCGATGACGTCGAGCATGCTTGCCCGGTCGCCGATCGGGATGTGGACCCAGCCCGCAGGTACTGCCATCGCGTACGACGAGATGTCCTGTGCGGCGGTCACCACGAGGCGCCGATCGGCAAGGTCGTCCTCCGCACCAGCGAGTTCCACGCCGGCACGTAGTCCTTGAGCCAGCCGGCGCCGTCGAGACCCATGCCGGTCCATCCGAGACCCGTGCCCGTGCGGATCCAGAACTGCAACCGCTCGACTGCTTCGGCACTCTGTCCCGCTGCACCGACGCGGGAGCGGGCGATCCACTGCGCCATCTGGGCGATGTCCTCGTCTCCCGCCGCTGCGAAGCGGTACCAGGGGCGGATCCCCTCGGTTGCGATCCGGTTGAAACTGCGGTTCACCCGGACAACTGCGTTCGCGACGTCATCACCGCCGCGGACCAGACCACCCACGCGCGACATGCCGACCTCCGCCGTCGCAGCTCGTGCAGTTGACACGGCGAGCTTCCCGGCACCGAACGTTGCGAGTCCGATGAAGTCCAGACCGACGTCCGCCCAGGAACCGGTCCCGGCAGCAGCCTTCGCGGAGTCACCGACGGTCGCTGCCGCCATGAGGATGAGTGCAGCTGCGCCGAGCCACGATGTGAGCGGGAAGAGGAGCGCGGCGATCGCAAGGACCGTCCCGGCGAACTGGACGACCTTGAGGACCACCGAGATCCACTCGTCGTTGTCCTTCATCCACTGCTTGAAGTTGTCCCATGCGCCGTCGTCGAGACCGTCGTCCACACTGTCGTCGATCTTGGCAATCGCGCGTTGCGCCGCGGTCTCGAGTCCCTCGAGCGCGGACTGCATCATGCCCGCTGCGCGCGCCGCCTCCGCGTGAGCACTCTCGGCCCTGCTTCGCTGCGTGTCCGAAAGAGTCTGGAACTCCTGCTGCTGGTCTGGGTCGGTCGAGGAGTTGGCGAGGTCTTGGTACTGGTCCTGCGACCGGGTAGAGGACTGAGCCTCTGTCTGGCTCTGGTCGTGCAGGCGGCTGGCAGACGATGCTTCGTCGATCGCGGTCGACAGTGCTCCGGCGTACTCGTTCAGCGCGTCGCCCGTGCCCGAGTAACGACCTTCGGCACGGCCGAGCTTGTCGGCGAGATCCCCGGCCTTCTTGAGGAAGGCCGTGACCGCCTTGCTCTCCGAGTCGGATCCATCGAGTCGTCGCAACGTGCTCGCGGCACCGCTGATAGCTGAGGCCACCTGGTGGTACTGGCGCGCCATTGCCTGGACCGCGCTCGGGTCACCGGACGGACCCGCCACGAGCGCACTCACTGCTCACCCGCGATGGACTTCACGAGCTCGGTCTCCGAGTCGTCGAACGCGTTGTCGATGTTGAGCGCCATCTTCGCGAGCTTCTCGATCGATTCGCTGAGTTCGCGGCGGTGGCTGTCCCACCCCGAGGAGAAGGACCGGATCCGCCTGGCGAGCTCGGGATGGCCGACAGCATCGGCTGCGTCTCCAGAGTGCTGATCTGCGTTGTCGAACTCGTGCTTCACCGCACTGAGGTCGCTCCAGAGCGACTCCATCTTCGCGCCTTGGTAGCGCAGGGTCCCGCCTGACACTGTCTTCCTCTTCCCCCGGGTTCATGCCTCGCTGTGAGAGCTCGCCGCCCCTGCGGCGAGAGCGGTGGCCGGCACCCCCGGGCGCCGGCCACCGTCGTGCTGGTCCTGACTAGCCGATGCTCGAAGCGAGCTGCTCGTCCGTCGACTCGAGCGTGTTCGCCGCGCTCTCGAGGAACCCGGCCATGCCGTCGATCGCCTGGATCGTCTGCGTCGCGCCGGAGTTGAACTCCGAGTACGTCGCGTCGAAGGCCTTCGACGACTTGTCGGTGACGTAGCCCGACGACACGAGGTTGTCGATCTGGCTCTTGAGCTGGGTCAGCTGGTCCTCGATGGACTTCTGGCCGTTGCGCAGCTGCGAAGCCTGGTTGCGGAGATCGTCGTAGGTGACGTTGACGTTTGCCATGTGCATACCCTCCCGATGCGGTATTTGATGTACCGGGAGCCCCCCGGCGGTTCGACGATACTTGATTCCGTTGCATCTCGCACCAGGTGGGGACAAGAACCAGAACGAGGGGTACACCGTGGCACGACGTCGCAGGGACGAGGGGGCGCCGGAGCGTCCGGTCGTGACGAGCGCCGAGGTCGAGCGCGATCGACAGGCCGGGCACCTGTCGCGAGCGTGGGTGCTGCCGAGCGCTCCGGTGTCCGACCGTGAGCCCGATGCCGTTGTGCACACCGACCAGCCGCTGCCGACGATCGGCGTGGTCCCCCGCCTCGTCCTCGAGGTCGCACCGGGCAACGTGGTGCCGCTCGACCAGCCGGTGGTCCTCGGGCGCAGGGTCGCGACGGCGCCGGGGCGGCGAGCGGTGCTGCTCGACGACCCGGGTCGTTCGGTGTCGCGCGAGCACGCGGCGATCCGGCCGACGGGCGACGGCGGGCTCGTGGTCGAGGACCTCGGCTCCGCGAACGGCACGGTCGTGGTCCGGGCGTCCGGCGCGCAGGAACCGAGCGTGGGCGGCGCGCAGGTCGTCGCCCGCCCCGGGGACGTGGTGATGGTCGGCGACTACGCGATCCGGGTCCTGGCCGGCTGAGCCCCGGCCATCCTCGTCGCCACCGTCGTCGCGGCCTTCGCCACCCGCGTGACGACGCTCGCGGTCGCGACGGTCGCCGGGTTGTTCG
>NZ_BACZ01000700.1 GCF_000333375.1 Curtobacterium sp. B18 | reverse complement strand
TGGGCAGTCTGCCGGCGCTGCGCGACACGCCCGCCGAGGGGCTGCGTTCCAGCTAGCTTCGGTTCCCGTTCACCTCAGCCCGCATAAGCCTCCTGCCCGTCGACGAAGGTGTGGAGCACCTTCGCCTGCAGGATCGTCGCCGGATCGATCGCCGTGAGATCGCGATCCAGCACCGTGATGTCGGCGAGATAGCCCGGCGCGATCACACCCGAACGATCTTCCATGAAACCGGCATAGGCATTGGTAGCGGTATAGGCGGTCAGCGCCTGCTCCACCGTCACCTTCTGGTCGGGGAGCCAGCCGTCGGGATGGGTGCCGTCGATCAAACGGCGGGTGACGGCGGCATAGACCCCGGTCAGCGGATCGAGTGGCGCCACCGGCCAATCGGAACCGAAGGTCA
>NZ_BACZ01000701.1 GCF_000333375.1 Curtobacterium sp. B18 | reverse complement strand
GATCAACCGCGTCGGCATCCGCATCCAGGACATCTTCGACGAGAACATCCTGCGGCAGAAGGTCGAAGCGGCCCTCGACCAGAAGAACCACCTGCTCGTCAAGGTCTTCAACCGCCGCGCCATCGACGCCGACGAGGTCGTCGAGTCGCTGCTGTCCTTCGCCGACCGCCTGCGCGGTCCTGCTGCACGTCCTGCCGCCGGCGTACTCGCCCGCCTACGACTTCGGGGCCGCGGCTGTCCTGCCCATCGCCTCGCTCACGGTCGGCGGCACCTGCTCCGTCGCCCGGATCGTCCGCCGGGAGACCGCGGTCATCCTCGAGCAGGACTACATGCGGACGGCGCGCGGCTGGCGGCTGCCGGCGCTCTCGATCTACGCGAAGCACATGCTGCCGAACCTGCTCACGACGGCGCTGACCCTCTCCGGCATCATCCTGACCGCCCTGCTCGGCTCCGCGCTCATCACCGAGGCGGTGTTCGCCTGGCCCGGTCTCGGCGGAGTGATCGTGCAGGCGATCGCGGTCGACAAGGACTACCCGGTGATCCGCGCCGCGGTCTTCGTGATCGGGCTGATCTCCCTGGTGATCACCCTCGTCATCGACATCATCCTGGGTCTCATCGACCCGCGCACCCTCGGGGAGAAGCGTGGCTGACACCATCACCGCCGTCCGTGCCGCGACCGTCGACGGTCCGGTCCGCCCGCGGGCCTTCGCCTGGAACGCCGGCCTCGTCGTCGGGCTCGCGATGTTCGGCCTCATCCTCGTGGTGGCCGTCGTCGCGCCGTTCGTGCTCGGCGGGCAGGCCACCGGCATCGGCGGCACCGCCGGACTCGGATCCACCGCCGCGCACCCCCTCGGCACCGACACCCTCGGTCGGGACATGCTCGCCCGGACGCTCGTCGCCACGCGCGCCACCGTGCTCATGGCCCTCGCCGCGACCGCCCTGTCCGCCGTCGTCGGCATCGCACTCGGCATCGGCGTGTGGCTCGCGCCCCGGCGGCTCCGCGAGTTCGGCCTCCGCGCCATCGAGTTCGCCGTCAGCTACCCGACGATGCTCGTCGCGATCATCGTCGCGGCGATCCTCGGTCAGGGCATGGTCCAGGTGGTGGTCGCCATCGCCGTCGCCAACATCGCCGGGTTCGCCCGGCTGACCGCGAACCTCGCCGCGAAGATCTCCACCAGCGAGTACGTCACCACGGCTCGGCTGATGGGGGTCCCGGCACATCGCGTGGCGGTCCGGCACGTCCTGCCGAACATGGCCGAGCCGACCCTGATCCTCATCGCCGGCGCCTTCTCCGGGGCGCTCGTCGAGATCTCCGGCCTGTCCTTCATCGGGCTCGGCGCGCAGACCCCGGCGTTCGACTGGGGAACCCTGCTGAACGACGGCCTCGACCGCATCGTGGTGAACCCGGTCGTCATCGTCGGGCCGGCCGTCGCGCTGACCTTCGCCGCGGAGGCGAGCACGCCGAACTCGGAGAGCGGCATGAGGTGCGCGAGGACCGGCGAGATCAGGGAGCTCACGACGAGCTGCATCGACCACACGACGACGTACAGGAGCCCGCGGCCGAAGAGCACCGAGGCGCCCTTCTGCACGGCGGTGCTGCCCGTGTCCGGCACGGCGTGCGCGGCGGCCTCGACCGCGGCGGCCGCCTCGCCCGCCTCGACTGCGGCGGCCTGGGCGCTCGCCGTGGGAGCGGCACCGGGAGCGGAGGCGGCGGTGGGGGGAGCGGTGGCGGCGTAGAGCGGGGAGTCCGCGGCGTGGCGGGCCTCGCGACGGGTCT
>NZ_BACZ01000702.1 GCF_000333375.1 Curtobacterium sp. B18 | reverse complement strand
CGGAGCCCGACGGGCCCATCACCGCGGTGAACTCCCCCGCGCCGATGTCGACGCTCACGTCGTCGAGCGCCGTGACCCGTCGCGCGGCGTCGCCGTAGTGCTTCGAGACGTGGTCGAGACGGATGATCGGTGTGCTGCTCGTGGTCATGACTCCACGATGACGGCCGGGAGGCACGCCCCGCGTCCGTCGCGCGGCTCCTGTGGATCGTCCGCTCGGCTCCACTGCCTGGGGAGGAGTCATCCGCTCGGATGACGGTCCGTCAGACGAACCACCCCGCCCCGCGGGCGGGCGCGGGCCGCCGCGCGAGCGCGCCCGCGGTCAGTCGGCCTTCGCGACCAACCCGTGCTCGTGCGCGAACACGACGAGCCGCACCCGGTCGCGCAGCTCGAGCTTCGTGAGGACCCGCGAGATGTGGGTCTTCACCGTCGCCTCGCTCACGTACTCGTGCTGCGCGATCTCGCTGTTGCTGAACCCGCGCGCCGCCAGGTCGAAGATCTCGCGCTCGCGGGGGGTCAGCTCCTCGAAGGCGGGCGGCACCGAGGCGGCCTGCTCGCTCGTGTCCTCGTAGCGGCGCAGGAGCTCGCGGGTCGCCGACGCCGCGAACACGGCCGTCCCGGCGTGCACCGTGCGGATCGCGGCGAGCAGGAACTCGGGGTCGGCGTCCTTCAGCACGAACCCGCTCGCGCCGGCCCGGATCGCCTTCGCCGCGGCCTCGTCGAAGTCGAACGTGGTGAGCACGAGCACCTTCGCGCCGTCCGCGCCGCTGTCCTCGACGATGCGGGCGGTGGCGGTGATGCCGTCCATCACGGGCATGCGGACGTCCATCAGCACGACGTCGGGTCGGCCGCGCCGCACGAGTTCGACACCCTCGGCACCGTCGCCGGCCTCGCCCACGAACTGCAGGTCGGCCTGCGAGTCGATGAGCATCCGGATGCCGGTGCGGAACAATGCCTGGTCGTCGACGAGCGCGACGCGGATCGGGGTGTCGTTCATCGGCCGGTGCGCTCCTGCAGGGTCTGGGGTGGGATCGGGACGAGCCCGCGCGGCATCTGGCCGCTCGCGGGGACGGAGGGCATCCGCACCGCGACCGCGAAGTCGTCGCCACGCGGTCCGGCCGTCATCGTCCCCCCGGTCATGGTGGCACGCTCGCGCATGCCGACCAGGCCGTGTCCGGTGCCGGGCCCGCGCGTGCCGTCGTCAGCGCGCCGGTTCACGACCGTGATCTCGACGGTGTCGGGCCGGTACGTGAGGGTGGCGTGCACCGGCGTGTTCGGCTCACCGTGCTTCCACGCGTTCGTCAGGCTCTCCTGGACGATCCGGTACACGGCGAGCTGGGTCGTCGTCGGGAGTCCGGCGCCGTCGCCCTCGCGCTCGACCCGCACGTCGAGGCCCATCCCCCGCATCTCGCGGACGAGGCGGTCGATGTCGTCGATCTCCGGGGTCGGCGCGGTGCCCTGCTCGTGTCGTAGTGCCCCGAGCAGTTCGCGGACGTCCCCGAGTGCACGTCGTGCGGTGCTCGAGATCGTCCCGAGCGCCTCGTCGGCGATCGCCGGATCCGCCTTCAACGCGTACCGCGCGCCGTCGGCCTGCGCGATCACGACCGCGAGCGAGTGCGCGACGATGTCGTGCATGTCCCGGGCGATCCGGACGCGCTCCTGCTCGACCGCGACCGCCCGGTCGGCGCGCGCGGCGTCGCGCTCGGCGAGGAGCTGGGCCTCGCGGCTCATGCTCGCGGAGCGGCGGGTGCGGAGCACGAGACCGGCGAGCCACGGCAGCAGGAGCAGCAGCAGCACGATCGCGAAGTACGCGACCGCGACCTTCAGCGACTCCTGCTCCGGCGTCGTCGCCGTCTGGATGCCCAGCCGCTCGCGGTAGTCGTCGAGTCCGAGGTAGAGGGCCGCGATCACCGGACCGCCGATCGACGACAGGAGCCCGGCCAGCCGCACCCGACTGCTGCCGTACCGACTCGTCGCGTAGACCACGCCGGCGATGAACGCGTTCGACAGGTCCGGCATCTGCAGCGTGACCATCTCGATGACGGCGAACACCCACGCCACGCCGAGTGCGAGCCCCGGCGACAGCCGTCGGAGCGCCAGCGCCGCCGTCATCCCGACCACCGTCAGGAACGCGAAGGGCGAGTCCATCCCCCGGGCGGTCAGCACGAGCACCAGGCCACCGAGGACGACCGCGATCACGACGTCGGTGATGACCTGCGCGCGCAGCATGGGACGGAACACCGCTCCACGGTACGTCCAGGAGGCGCGGTGCGCGTCCGCCTGCAGGTTGACGTCCGCGGGCGGCCGGGTCAGCAGCCCGTCGGCAGCGACTCGTCAGCCACCATTCAACATCTGATATATTTACACGGTGCACACGAAGCGACGCGACATCCAGGGGCTCCGAGCGCTGGCGATCACGGCCGTCGTCCTCGAGCACGTCTTCGGGTCACCAGTGGGCGGGTTCCTCGGTGTCGACGTGTTCTTCGTCGTGTCCGGGTTCCTGATCACGCGCTCGCTGCTCGACATGATCACGCGGACCGGTCGGGTCGACCTCCGCGCGTTCTGGACCCGACGGGCGCTCCGCCTCGCACCGGCGTTCGTCGTGGTCGCCGCGACGACCGCCACCGTGTTCGTCGTCTGCTTCCCCTCGGCCGATCCGCGGTCGGTCCTGGAGCCCCTCGCCGCTGCCTCGGTCTCGATGTCCAACTGGTGGTTCGTCCACGAGGGCACCGACTACTTCGGGGCACACGCCGCCGTCTCGCCGTTCCTGCACACCTGGTCGCTGGCGGTCGAGGAGCAGTTCTACCTCGTCTGGCCGGCGCTCATCGCCCTGACGCTCTGGCTGCTCCGGCGGCGTTCGGCGCCCGGTCGCGGCGCCAGCTGGTCGGGGCAGGTCCCGCCGCGTGGCACCGAACGACGCGCGCGACTCGGCATGCTCGTCGTCCTCGGTCTGGTCGTCTGCGCCTCGATCGCCGCTGCGGCCCTCGCGGGTACCGGGGACGCAGGCTACTTCTCGACCGTGACCAGGGCGTGGGAGCTCGCGATGGGTGCCGTGGTCGCCGTCGGCCTCGTCGGGACCGCCCGCCCGTCGTGGCGGATCGGTCTGCCCGTGACGGTGCTCGGCATCGTGCTGATCGTCGCGAGCGTCGTCCTCGTCGGGTCGGACGCCGGGGTCCCCTTCCCGGGCGCGGTCCCCGCCGTGCTCGGCACCGCCATGGTGCTCGTCGGCGGAGGCTCCCCGGCCGGTGGCACGATCGTGCTCGAGAACCCGGTCTCGGACTGGCTTGGCGGCATCAGCTACTCGCTCTACCTGTGGCACTTCCCCGTCCTCGTGTTCGTCGGCGCCGTCGCACCGGACGCCACGTGGACCGCGGTCCCCGTGGCCCTCGCGGCAGCACAGCTGTCCACGCACGCGATCGAACGCCCCTTCCTGACTCGGGACCGGTCGAGCTCGGGCGCGTGGTGGGTCCGACGCATCCGCACCGGGACGACGGTGCTGGTGGTCTGCACGACCGCGGCGCTGACCGCCGCTGCCGTCGTCCCCGCGACGCCGGTGCCGTCCGCGGCGGTCGCGGACGCTCCGCCGAACGGTGCGCTGCCCCACGTCGCCGCCGAGCGGGGCGAGCTCGCCGAGGCGCTCCGTGCGGACAGCTGGTCGACGGCACTCACCCACCGCGGCACGCCGACCGACAGCGCGACCGCACCCCGCCCCTGCGGGGTGATCGGGACCAGCCGGACCGAGGAGTCCTGCACGTTCGGGCCCACGGATGCACCGCACACCGCCGTCCTCGTCGGGGACTCCGTCGCCGGGGCCTGGTCGGAGGCCCTCGTCGAGTGGATGCGGACCGATCGACCCGGATGGCGGCTCGTCGTCCTGGCACGCAACGGGTGTCCGTTCATCACCACCGACGTCCAGCCGGGCGTCCCGTGCGCCGAGCTGCAACAGGGTGTCGTCGATCGCATCGACGAGCTCTCCCCCGACGCCGTGATCGTGGCGACCCGGTTCGACGGCATCCCCTTCGAGCGCGCGGACGGCGGCGGCACACTGACCCCGACGGAGTTCGAACACGCGTCCGCGGCGATGATCGACCGGGTCGCGGCCCGCACTCCCGTGGTCGTCCAGCTCGCTGCGCCGCCCGCCGGGGCCGACCCCAGCCGGTGCCACCTGCGCTTCGGGACGCCCAGGTCGTGCATCCGACCGGTGTCCGACGAGTGGCGCTCCCGGATGGCGTCCACCGAGCGGGTCGCGACGGCGCACGGTGTCCGACTCGTCGACACGAGTCCCCTCGTCGCGGTGGACGGCCGCACCCCGGCCACGATCGGTGGCGAACTGCTGCGGATCGACGGCGTGCACCTCACCCCGTCCGCGTCGATCGCCGCCGGTCCGGCGCTCGGCGAGCTCATCACCGCAGCGGGCGGGTTGGAACGCTGACGCGGGTCAGGAGGCGCGGTGCGCGTCCGCCTGCAGGTCGACGTCCGCAGGTGGCCGGGTCAGAAGCCGAGGCGACCGAGCTGCTTCGGGTCGCGCTGCCACTCCTTCGCGACCTTCACCCGGATGTTGAGGTACACGTGGCGGCCGCCGAGCAGCGCCTCGATCTCGGTGCGGGCACGCGACCCGACGTCCTTCAGGCGCTCGCCCTTGCGACCGATGACGATCGCCTTCTGGCTGTCCCGCTCGACGAACAGGTTCGCGAAGATCCGCAGCGGGCCGTCCGGGTCGTCGTCCTCGTCGGGTTCGACCACGTCCTCGATCACGACGGCGAGCGAGTGCGGCAGCTCGTCGCGCACGCCCTCGAGCGCGGCTTCGCGGATGAGCTCGCCGATCCGCTCCTCGTCGGTCTCCTCGGTCACGGCCGAGTCGTCGTAGAGCTGCGGCGACTCGGGCAGCAGCGACGTGATCACGCCGAGCAGGTCCTCGAGCTGCAGGCCCCTCGTGCCCGAGGTCGGCACGATGGCGTCCCACTCGCGCAGCTTCGACACGGCGAGCAGCTGCTCCCCGACCCGGTCCTTGGCGGCCTGGTCCATCTTCGTGACGATGGCGATCTTCTTCGCCCGCGGGTACTGGTCGAGCGTGTCGTTGATGAACCGGTCCCCCGGGCCGACCGGCTCGTTCGCCGGCACACAGAACCCGATGACGTCGACGTCCCCGAGCGTGGACTGCACGAGGTCGTTCAGCCGCTCGCCCAGCAGGGTGCGCGGACGGTGCACACCCGGGGTGTCGACGATGATGACCTGGCCGTTCGGCCGGTGCACGATGCCCCGGATCGCCCGACGGGTGGTCTGCGGCTTCGAGGACGTGATCGCGACCTTCTGGCCGACGAGCGCGTTCGTCAGCGTGGACTTCCCGACGTTCGGGCGACCGACGAAGGAGACGAACCCGGCTCGGTAGGGCTCGGTCGGTCCGGCGGCGGCTGGCGTGGTGTCGGTCATGCGGTGGTGGTTCCCGTCGTGGTGGATGCGGCGTCGTCGAAGGCGTCCTCGACGTCCGCGAGTCCCGGTGTGCGCTCGGCGAGCACGGTGATGAGGTGGCGGCGCTTGCCCTCGACCCGGTCGGCCGTCAGTTCCAGGCCGGACACGGTGACACGCTCGCCGCTCACGGCCAGGTGGCCGAGCTCCTTGGTGAGCAGGCCTCCGGCGGTGTCGACGTCGTCGTCCTCGAGCTCGATGCCAGAGCAGGTCGCCGAGGTCGTCG
>NZ_BACZ01000703.1 GCF_000333375.1 Curtobacterium sp. B18 | reverse complement strand
ATCTCCCCATGCTGCTGACGGCCGCCGGGCCGTTGCTCCAGCCGAACGAGGGGACCGCTCCGTCGAGCGTCCCGAACCGCGGTACGACCGACGTGCCGACGGGAGGCTCGGGTCAGGTCCCGCAGGCCGCCTGGTCGGTCGGCGAGTGGGTCGGGTACTCGGCCCTCATCGCGATCTCCGTGCTGCTCACGATCATCGCGCTCACCACGCTGTGGTGGATGCTGCACGCCTGGCGCTCGCGCGACGCGCTCAAGTCGACGAGCTTCAGCCAGACCCCGCGTCCGGCCGCGCACCGGTTCACGCTGCTGGTCCCCGGCCGCCACGAGCAGGACGTCATGGGGGAGACCCTCGACATGCTCGCGAAGCAGGACCACCCGGACTTCGAGATCATCGCGATCGTCGGCGAGGACGACCCCGAGACGGACGCCGTCGTGCGTGCCGCCGCGGCCCGGCACCCGGAGCTCATCCGGGTGGTCGTGGACGACACCCTGCCGAAGAACAAGCCGAAGGCGATGAACCTCGCGCTGCAGTACGCGACGGGCGACATCGTCGGCGTGTTCGACGCCGAGGACGAGGTCTACCCGCGGCTGCTGTCGCTCGTCGACTCGCGCTTCCAGGAGACCGGCGCCGACGTGGTGCAGGGCGGCGTGCAGCTGATGAACTTCAAGTCGAGCTGGTGGTCGCTGCGGAACGTGCTCGAGTACTACTTCTGGTTCCGCTCGCGCCTGCACTTCCACGCCGGGTCGAAGTTCATCCCGCTCGGCGGCAACACCGTCTTCGTGACGAAGGAGCGCCTGGACTGGTCGAACGGCTGGGACGCGCACTGCCTCGCCGAGGACTGCGAGCTCGGCGTCCGCCTGTCCGCCGACGGCGCCAAGGTCGTCGTCGCGTACAGCCCCGAGGCCGTCACCCGTGAGGAGACCCCGCCCACCTTCGCGTCGCTCCTCAAGCAGCGGACCCGGTGGAACCAGGGCTTCCTGCAGGTCCTCGGCAAGGGCGAGTGGAAGAAGCTCCCGTCGTTCCGGCAGCGGTTCTTCGCCCGGTACATGCTCACGATGCCGTTCATCCAGGCGGCCACCGGGCTCCTCTCCC
>NZ_BACZ01000704.1 GCF_000333375.1 Curtobacterium sp. B18 | reverse complement strand
CTGCGTCAACCCGAGCGTGGACAGGCTCACCCGCCGCGCCGAGGACGCGAACAGCAGGAGCGGCACCGCCGTCGCAGGCCCGGTCAGCACCGTCACCAGGACGTGGAGCCCACCGGCACTCGCGAACGTCACGCCGCCGCCGAGCCCCGTCACGCCGAGCACCACGAGGGCGACCACCGCGATCGGGAGCAACCACACGGTCTCGATCGTCAGACCGCTCAGCGCGTCCACCGTGCCGCCGACGCGCTTCTTCACGAGGCCGTACAGGCCGAACGAGAACGCGAGCACCAGGGAGATCCACGGCATCTGGCCGTAGCCCACCGCGATGACGACGACGGCCACGATGCTGATGCCGACGGCGGTCCACTGCAGCGGACGCAGGCGTTCGCGGAGCACCACGACCCCGAGGGCGATCGTGACGAGCGGGTTGATGAAGTACCCGAGGGATCGTCCCGACCCACGGCGCGTTCGACGGTGCTGCGGCCACCGCCGGCGGGATCACGGCGTCGGGGTGGGCCGTCGACGTCGAGCGCGCTGCTGACCCGATGGACGTGGCCGTCGACGTCGACGGCACCCAGGCGGCGCTCCTCACCACGACGAGGCAGCGCGCCGACGTCGACCGGGCGCTGCACGTGTCCGGGGCGCACGGCTTCCGAGGGATGGTCCGGGCGGGGTCGGGGGTGCACCGCGTGTGCATCACCGCAGCCGACCCGTACTGGGGCACGAGCGGCATCGACCTCGGGTGCCGGAGCGTGCGGGTCCCCTGACCCGCCCGGACGGACGAGGACGCGTTCGTCTGCCACGATCGACACATGCCTCTCGACGGACGTCCCCTCGAACGCCTCGGCTTCCTGACCATCGGGTCGTTTGAACCGGCACGTCCCGGACCCGTTCACGAGGAGACGCTCCGGGTCATCGAGCGCGCCGAGGCCTTCGGCTTCGACAGCGCGTGGTTGCGACACCGGCACGTGCAGCACGGCATCTCCTCCCCCGTCGCGGTCATGGCGGCGGCGTCCAGCGGACCTCCCGGATCGCGCTCGGGACGGCCGTCACCCCGATCGGCGCGGAGAACCCGTTCCGTCTCGCCGAGGACCTGGCGACGGTCGACGTGCTGCTCGGCGGTCGCCTCAACCCCGGCTTCTCGTCGGGCACGCCCATGAACTACGACCTCTACCGGGAGGCGCTCTACCCGGACACCGCCGAGCACGAGGACTTCAGCGAGACCCGACTCCTGCGCTTCCGCGACCTGGTGCGGGGTGTTCCGATCGTCGACGTGGCCGAGCGTCGCGGCATCGAGGAGTTCGCCACGACCGTCCAGCCGCAGAGCCCCGGCCTCGCCGACCGGCTCTGGTACGGCACGGGCAGCACGCGGTCGGCGGTGTGGGCCGCGCAGAACGGCTTCCACCTGTTGACCTCGAGCGTCACCCGGAGCGAGATCGGCACGGACTTCGCGACGAACCAGCGCGCCCAGGTCGAGGCCTACCTCGATGCGCACCCGTCCCCGAGCTCCGCCCGCGTCTCGCAGGGCCTCGTCGTGATCCCCACCGACACGGCGACGCCCGAGCAGGAGGCCCGCTACCGGGCCTACGTCGAGGGTCGGTCGGGCCGCGTCGGCGTGCCGATGGGACCCGGGAAGCTGCTGTTCGCCGCCGACCTGGTCGGGACGTCGGCCGAGATCGCGGACCGGCTCCGTGCGGACGCCGGCTACCAGGTGGCGACGGAGGTCGCGTTCGCACTGCCGTTCTCGTTCGAGGCGGAGGACTACGCACAGATCGTCACGGACATGGCGGAGCGCCTCGGGCCGGCGCTCGGGTGGGAGCCGGAGGGCTCGGCGACCACCGGTCGCTGACGTGGTCGCCCGGAGGGATCGCGCGGGTCGCACCGTTCTGGGATGCATGCGGCGCCGCGAACGCAGAAGCCCCGACGGAACCTGCGTTCCGTCGGGGCTTGTCGGTCGGGCTGACAGGATTTGAACCTGCGACCCCTTGACCCCCAGTCAAGTGCGCTACCAAGCTGCGCCACAGCCCGCGAGCCCCGAGGGACCCACGTCGCCCGCGTCCGACCGGAGCGCGGAGCAACCGGACCAGCATAGCGGACGACGGACCCCTCCGACGCCACGCGCTGTCGTCCCGCGCGCGTCGCCCAGCGGTTCGTCCCGGCACGTCGTCGAGCCCGCACGACACCCGTCGGATTCCCAGGGTCCCCGCCACCCGGCTCGTAGGGTGGCCCGATGCGTTCCGGCCCCACCTCCCGTGTCCTCCTCGCACTCGCAGCGACCGGTCTGCTGCTCGGAGCCGCCGGGTGCACCGGAGCCCAGTCCGGGCCCACCCGGGCGACCCTGGCGAAGGCGACCGCACAGACCGTGTCGGTCGCGGCAGCGTCCGACGCCGTCGACCGATCGGTCCGGACGAGCCGCGCGTTGTTCGCGTCCGCTCCCGGGGCCGTCGTCGCGCCGGCCGGTGACGCCGACGCCGTGCGGTCCGCGGCGAGCGCCGCCGAGGCGGCCCACGTCCCGGTCCTCCTCACCGGCGGGGACGAGTCGGCCGCAGCGGGCGAGTCCCAGGGGAAGAGCGGATCGCCGGCGGCGCACGAACTCGAGCGCCTCGGCGCCCGGTGGTACCAGGCCGAGGGCGACGTCGCGATCGACACGGACGTCCCGGAGCGGGACGCGCCGGACGGCGGAGACGAGCCGGAGCCGAGCCGCGCCTCCAGGCAGGCCACCGTCGTCGTGGCGGACGCGAGCGCCGACGCCGCAGCCGTGGCGACCGCGAAGGCGGCCTATGTCGCCCCTGCCGCGCGGCGGCGTGGCGTCGGGTTGGACCTTCTGAAGGCGTTTGCCGACGAG
>NZ_BACZ01000705.1 GCF_000333375.1 Curtobacterium sp. B18 | reverse complement strand
CCCGGTCAACAAGCGGGACATCGGCATGGTGTTCCATCAGTACTCGCTGTTCCCGCACATGACGGTCCGGCAGAACGTGGCGTTCGGCCTCGAGATGCGCCGTGTGCCGGCCGCCGCCCGCCGCGAGCAGGTCATCGACGCGCTCGACATGGTGCACCTCGCCGAGTTCGCCGACACCGGACGCCTCCCGTCGGTCGCGTACCCGCGTGACCGACGGGACGCCCACCTCGGCCCCGCCTCGCCCCGCACCGGCGCGGCGGGGCCGTTCCCGTCATCCGGCGCGCATCGCTCGGTAGCGTGGGGACCATGCCCACCCTCCTGCACATCGACTCCTCGGCCGACCTCGCGCACTCCCGCTCCCGCGCCCTCACCGCGGCCTTCGCGGACGCCTGGCGCGCACGCGGTCCGGAGTACACCGTCGTCCGACGCGACCTGCACGTCGACCAGCTCCCCCACCTCGAGACCTCGGCGCTGCACTGGGCGGCCGCCGACCGCACCGACGACGAGGTGGTCGCGCCCGCGGACGACGCTCGCCGACAGGAGGTCATCGACGAACTCCTCGGCGCCGACGTCGTCGTGATCGGTGCGCCGCTGTACAACTACACGGTGCCGTCGACCCTCAAGGCCTGGATCGACCGCGTCCACGTGCCCGGCGTCCTCGCGGGCGACGTGCAGCCGCTCGCCGGTCGGCCCGTCGTGACCGTCGTCAGCCGTGGCGCCACCTACGACGCCGGCACCCCGACCGAGGGCTGGGACCACGGCTCGCCGGTCCTGCAGCTCATCCTCGGGACGGCGCTCGGCATGAAGCCGTACCCGATCACCGTGAGCGCGACCCTCGCGGACCGGCTGCCCGACCTGGCGCCGCTCGCCGACCACGCCGCCGCGGAGTTCGCCGACGCGAAGACGACACTGGAGCGACTCGCCGCGACGCTCGGCTGAGCCCGGCAGCGGTCAGGCCGCGCGGCCCGCACGACCGAAGTGCATCCGCGCCGTGGGAATCCACGGCGCGGATGCACTTGCGTTGTGCGAGGGCGGTGGGAACCACGGACCCGCGGACCGCGCCCGGCCGCGTCAGGCGGGCCGGACCTCGTCGGCGCGGCCGAGCAGTTCCGCGTGGAAGGCCGTCTGGGTCAGGGCGCTGGCGAGCAGGAACCCCGTCATCGACTCGATCCCGCCGCTGAACGGCACTCGGGACGCCACCTCGTACAGCGTCGGCGAGGACAGGGCGTCGAGTGCCGCGGCGACGTGCCGCGACCGCTCCTCGCGGTGCCGCGCCAGGGTGCGGGCACGCGTGACGACGTCGCGGAAGCGGTACTCGTGGCCCGGGCACACCTCGAGGTCGGCGTACCCGTCGAGCCGTCCGAGCGACGCCAGGTAGTCGCCGAGCGGGTTCGCGCCGGTCCGGCCACCCAGACCGATCCCGGAGTTGATGCGCGGCAGGACGTGGTCGCCGGTGAAGAGCAGCCCGTCGGCCTCGTCCACGAAGCAGCAGTGGCCCGCGGTGTGCCCCGGGGTCCAGAGGGTCCGGATCGTCCGCCCGGCGACCGGCAGCACGTCGCCGTCGTCGAGGAGCAGGTCGGCGAACGGCTCGGCGGTCCGCCCGAGTCCGATCCGCCGGCCGCTCCCCCAGGCCTCGACCACGCCGGCGCGCAGGTGCTCCGGCAGCCCCCAGGTCGCGATGTCGGCGTCGTTCGCCGCGGCGTCCTCGCGTTCACGGCGGAGCGCGTCGACCTCGAGCCGGTGCATCGCGACCCGGGCACCGGTGGCGCGGCGGATCGCGGCGGCCGCACCGAGGTGGTCCGCGTGCAGGTGCGTCACGACGACGAGCCCGACCTCGTCGAGGGACCGGCCGATCCCGCTGAGGCCGTCGCGGAGGGCGTCGAGGTCGTCGTCGGCCGTCCACCCCGGGTCGATCAGGGTCAGCGCGCCGTCGGAGCCCTCGACGACGTAGACGAGGGTCGCGTCGGGCACACCGAAGCGGAACGGCACCGCGAGCGTCCAGATGCCCGGCCGGACCGCCTCGACGGGCGGCAGGACGCCGGCCTGCAACGCGGCGGCCTGCACGGGGCTGATCGGTTCCGGTGCCGGCGCTGCCGGCGGGGGCACGGTCGTCACGTGACCACCCTAGCGAGCGGGCCGGCGCGGACGGGCCGAGCCGCGCCTCCAGGCCCCGTGGTCACGGGACACCGGACCGACCCCTGCCGGACGGACGCGACCACCCGAGTAGACAGGGCGCATGGAGATCGCACCGATGCTCGCCAAGGCCGTCGCCACCGTGCCCGACCCCGACAGCGTCCGTGGTGGCCTGCGCTACGAGCCGAAGTGGGACGGCTTCCGCGGCATCGTGACGATCGACGGCGACGACGTCGAGATCGGCAGCCGTGGTGCGAAGCCGCTCACCCGCTACTTCCCGGAGCTCGTCGCGGCGTTCCGGGCGCAGTTCGGCGGACGCGCGCACCCGGTGGTGCTCGACGGCGAGGTGATCCTGCGCTCCGGGGAGGCCGGGGCGGAGCGACTCGACTGGGAGGCGCTGTCGCAGCGGATCCACCCCGCGGCCTCCCGCATCGCGACGCTCAGCGCCGAGACCCCCGCGCAGTTCGTCGCGTTCGACCTGCTCGCGGTCGACGGCGAGGAGCTGCTGGACCTGCCGTTCGACGAGCGTCGCTCGCGGCTGGACGCGCTCGCGACGGGCATGTCCGACCCGCTCTACGTCACGCGCACCACCCTCGACGTCGACCTCGCCCGCGACTGGCTCACCACGTTCGAGGGCGCCGGGCTCGACGGTGTCGTCGCGAAGCCCCGCGCGAAGCCCTACGAGCCGAACAAGCGCACGATGCTCAAGGTGAAGCACCACCGGACCGCGGACGTCGTGGCGATCGGCTACCGGGTCCACAAGAGCGGCACCGGCGTCGGCTCCCTGCTCGTCGGTCTGTACGGCGATGACGGCGAGCTCCACCAGGTGGGCGGCGTCTCCGCCTTCTCGGACAAGCGCCGGGCCGAGTTGGTCGACGAGCTCGACCCGGTGGTCCTCCGGGACGACGACGGGAGGCTCGTCACCGGTGACGGGGAACGGTCGCGGTTCTCGTCGGGTCGGGACACGTCGTTCGTCCGGCTGGTGCCGTCGCTGGTCCTCGAGGTCCGGTACGACCAGATGGAGGGCGACCGGTTCCGGCACACGGTCCAGTTCGAACGGTGGCGTCCGGACCGCGAGGCCGCGTCGTGCGGCTTCGACCAGCTCGAGGTCCCGGCCGCCTACGACCTCGACGCCGTCCTCATGTCCGATTGACGCTCACACATTGATGTAGTTAGGCTAACTAGGTAACTTGATCCATGCGGACGCATCCGCATCGAGCAGACGGGAGCGGGACATGATCATCGACGGCATCAGCGACGTCCACCGCGGGACGTGGTCCCGTCTGACGCGTCTGCACACGGCGAGCGTCTCGCTCCCCACGCACACCACCCGGGTCGCCAAGCCCGAGGGTCGCGCCGAGGACTGCGCCACGGTGTGACGCGTTCGTCAGGAGCTCCTGGCGCGTCCGTCAGGCCTTCTTGGCGCGTGACGGTTGCACGCGGGACGGCTCCCCCGGCATCTTCGGGAAGTCCGGCGGGAACGGCAGCTCACCCTCGCCGTTCGCCAGGTCGCGCTCCCACCACGCCAGGAGCGGTGCGATGCTCGCGGGGTCGTCGTGCATGCCCTCCCACGGGTCGCCGGTGGTCTGCAGGCGATCCGGGACCGACCGGACCGTGAACGTGGTCGGGTCCGCGTCGTCGAGCTCGTCCCACGTGATCGGGGTCGACACCGCGGCGTGCGCCAGTGCCCGCGGGCTGTAGGCGCCCGCCATCGTCCGGTCGCGGTTCGCCTGGTTGAAGTCGACGAACACCCGCTCGCCGCGCTCCTCCTTCCACCACGCTGTCGTCACCCGGTCGGGCATCCGGCGCTCGAGCTCGCGCGCCGCGGCGATCACCGCGTGCCGGACGTCGAGGAACTCGTGCTCGGGGTGGATCGGCGCGAAGACGTGCAACCCGCGGTTCCCCGTTGCCATGCTATCGTCGCGGCGTTCGATGTTGACGTCAACATCGACGGACCGGAACACCGCACGACAAGGGAGTCACATGAGCACGCTGGAAGCGCGCGCAGCCGGAGCCACCGCGCCGGCCGTGCCACCGCGGCGCCGCGCCAGGCCGCGCGGCCGCTACACGGGATGGCTCTTCGTCGGCCCCTTCGTCCTCGTGCTCGTCGCGATGCTCATCGTGCCGATCGGGTACGCGCTGTGGCTCAGTCTGTTCCGCGACCAGCTCATCGGCGGCAACCAGTTCGTCTGGTTCGCCAACTACGTGCAGCTCTTCCAGGACG
>NZ_BACZ01000706.1 GCF_000333375.1 Curtobacterium sp. B18 | reverse complement strand
AAACCCCAGGTCAGGACCTGAACGAATCGGAATGCTTCCGTGATGGAACCGCAATCTGGAAGCCACCCGGAGGACGCCGTCCGGACGTACGGTCGTCGCTGACAGGAGCGGATCGCCGCCCTGCACCAGAACGACCAGGGGAACCATGAACACCACCACTTCGTCGCGCCGTCGCGCGGCGCTCGTCGCCGTCGCCGCATCCGCCGCAGTCGTCGCCGCCGGCTGCGGCGCCGTCTTCGGCGTGAGCGCCGCGACCGCCTCGACGCCGTCGTCGACGCAGCACGTCGCCGCTGCCACACCCGCTCCGCTCGCCTTCACGCAGAGCTCCTCCGCCGCCCACCCGATCGCGCTCACCGCGACCGCGGGGAAGGCCTTCTCGCACACCTTCACCACGAACGCGAAGGCGGGGACGGTCGCCTACGCCATGGACGAGGGCCCGGGGCTCACCGCCGACTCGCCGCGCGCGTCGGACCACTTCTCGGTGAACACGAACACCGGCGTCCTGTCCGGCACGGGGGTGGAGAGCGGGATCTGGGACTTCCAGGTCGTCGCGCTCCGTGACGGTGTCGAGGCCCACGCGTACGTGCAGCTCACCGTGAAGCCGGGGGCAGCGGTCGGCGTGCGGACGTACGTCTCACAGCCGAACACCACCGCGCCGATCTGGTACATCGCCCCGAACGGAGTCATCCACCAGCGACTGACCCCCACGAGCAAGTCGACAGTCGTCAAGTCCGTCCCCGCGACCCGGCTCGAGCAGTTCGTCGTCTCCGGGGTCGCGGTCGACGCCGAGGGCAACGTCATCAAGGCCCCCGACGAGGGCGGCGACCCGTCCACGGTCACGAGCAACATCACGTCGGACCACGTCACCCGGACCGGCGCCGAGGACACGATCACGATCAGCGGGGCGTGGTCGCACCGGCTCACCGTGACCCAGGAGCACGCGCACACGTCGTTCACCGTCTCGGTGGCGCACGCGACGCACTGATCGTCCACCCCGACCGCAGGCAGGGAGCCGTCCGGCGCCCTGCCTGCGGTGTTCCGCACGCACCCCCAAGCCAGGTCACATTTCGGGTTCGGACGTCGCCGTCCCGCGCGCGTACCCCTACGATCCGATCAGGCCGAGGATTCTCGGCAGATTCTTACGATCCGGTAGTCGACCGGACCTGAACACCTGGGGGAACACGTGCGCCGCAGCACTTCCACCGTCCGACGCGCCTGCGCGCTCGGGACCACCGCCGCGCTCATCGCGCTGACGACGGGTCTCGGCATCGCGACCGCGACGGCAGCACACGCCGAGGGCACCGACACGTCGGTCCCGACGCAGACCGCGACGGCCGACCCGACGCCGACCGACGCACCCACGGACCCGGCGCCGACCGATGCGCCGACCGACCCCACGCCGACGGACGGGCCCACCGACCCGACGCCGACCGACGAGCCGGCAGCCCCGGAGACGACCGCGCCGAGCGCACCTGAGTCCACCACCGCGCCGACCTCCCCGCGGGCAGCATCGACGGACGCTCCCGTCACCCCCCTGGCCGCCGACCCCACCGTCATCGTCTCCGGCGACGCGAAGGTGGGCTCACAGCTCACGGCGGACACGACCGGGTTCGACGCGGACGGCTCCTTCAAGTACGTCTGGACCGAGGCCGACGCCGGCCCGACGCCGACGACGATCGCCAAGACCCAGACCTACACGGTCGACCCGGCCGAGGCCGGCAAGCAGCTCGTCGTGACCGTGACCGGCGACCTGCCGGGCGGCGGCGAGGAGACCGTCACGTCGGCCCCCTCCGCGGTCATCACGCAGGACCCGGTGTTCGTCGACGCGAACGGCGCCCCGATCACGGAGGGCACCGAGGCTGACGTCGACGTGCTGCCCCTCGAGGCCACCGCCGGCGACCCGTTCTCCTACACGTTCCGCGCGCAGGGCTACCCGGCGCCGACCTACAAGCTGGACTGGTACTACGGCGACGAGGAGGACTCCGCCGACTCGATCGTCGAGTCCAAGTCGCAGGCCGACTCCATCGCGGTCGAGTACGGCTTCGAGGAGGACGGCGACTACACCGTCGACGACCAGCTCCCCGAGGGCATCACGTTCGACCCGACCACCGGCGAGCTGAGCGGCACCGCGACCCTCGCGTCGTTCTACGACTTCGCGGTCACGGCCACGAGCGGCGACGTCTCGACCACGCAGTACGTCGAGCTGACCGTCGACCACGCCGCCGCGTTCGGCATCACGGCGTTCACGTTGGACGAGAAGTCGATCACCGCCCGGGACAAGCGCATCTGGCTCATCCAGCCGGACGGCACGATCTACACCGTCGACCTGTCGACCGACGAGGACGGTTTCCCCGAGGAGCTCACCCTCACGCCGACCGGCCGTCCCACCGTGGCGCAAGGCGGCACGCTCGTCGTGTCCGGCTCGCCCGTCGACCGCTTCGGCAACGACGCGACGGACTTCGACGACGAGGGCAACCCCACGTTCGTCCCGACCGTCACCTCGAACGTCGCCAGTGACGTCGTCGCCCCGTACGAGGAGAACGGCGCCGAGGGGCAGGGCGTCTACGGCGTCACGTTCCCGCACGCGTCGATCCACACGCTGACGGTGTCGAGCGGTGCGCTCCAGCCGCTCTCGTTCGCGGTCGACGTGCGCCCGACCACCCCGACGGTGGCGGTCGTCACGCCCACCACCGCCAAGGGTCAGCTCGCCTACACCGGTTCCGACGCGACGGGAGCCCTGCCGTGGGCCCTCGCCCTCGTCCTCGCCGGCGCCGGCCTGATCGGTGCGCGCGCACTGCGCCGCCGTCGCACCCAGCGCTGACACCGGACGCCTCCCGTCGGTCGCGTACCCGCGTGACCGACGGGACGCCCACCTCGGCCCCGCCTCGCCCCGCACCGGCGCGGCGGGGCCGTTCCCGTCATCCGGCGCGCATCGCTCGGTAGCGTGGGGACCATGCCCACCCTCCTGCACATCGACTCCTCGGCCGACCTCGCGCACTCCCGCTCCCGCGCCCTCACCGCGGCCTTCGCGGACGCCTGGCGCGCACGCGGTCCGGAGTACACCGTCGTCCGACGCGACCTGCACGTCGACCAGCTCCCCCACCTCGAGACCTCGGCGCTGCACTGGGCGGCCGCCGACCGCACCGACGACGAGGTGGTCGCGCCCGCGGACGACGCTCGCCGACAGGAGGTCATCGACGAACTCCTCGGCGCCGACGTCGTCGTGATCGGTGCGCCGCTGTACAACTACACGGTGCCGTCGACCCTCAAGGCCTGGATCGACCGCGTCCACGTGCCCGGCGTCCTCGCGGGCGACGTGCAGCCGCTCGCCGGTCGGCCCGTCGTGACCGTCGTCAGCCGTGGCGCCACCTACGACGCCGGCACCCCGACCGAGGGCTGGGACCACGGCTCGCCGGTCCTGCAGCTCATCCTCGGGACGGCGCTCGGCATGAAGCCGTACCCGATCACCGTGAGCGCGACCCTCGCGGACCGGCTGCCCGACCTGGCGCCGCTCGCCGACCACCCCGCCGCGGAGTTCGCCGA
>NZ_BACZ01000707.1 GCF_000333375.1 Curtobacterium sp. B18 | reverse complement strand
GGTCGGAAGTCGTCTTCCGCCGCTCGGCGTCGTTGCCGGGCGCGATGATCGCGTTCCAGTCCAGGTCGTCTGCCAACGGTCCTCGGGTCTCTCGGTCGGGAACTCCGCCTGGGCTCGGTGTGCTGGGCGACGGTGTGGCAGCCGCGTTCAGGCGAGCACTGCGATGGTCCGCAGGTTCAGGGGAGCGTGGCCCCGGGTGGGGCACTGGCCGCACGCTCGTGGTCGAGCGCGTGTTGCAGAATGATAACAGCGGCCGCTTGGTCGATCACGGCGCGGGACTTCTTCGTGTTCTTGCCGGCCTGGTGGAGGCCGCGCTGGGCCGTCACGGTCGAGAGCCGCTCGTCGACCAGGCGCACCGGACGGTGTTCCGCCAGGCGCTCCGCGAACTCCCGGGCGTCCGCCGTGGACGGGGTGTCCCCGCCCGACATCGAGAGCGGCAGCCCGACGACGATCTCGAGGACGTCGTACTCCTGGGCGATCTCGAGGATCCGCCGGACGTCCGTGGCGGCGTGACGGGCGACCGTCTCGACGGGCGTCGCGAGGAGCCCGTCACGGTCGCACACGGCGACCCCGATCCGGGCGCGGCCGACGTCGACGCCGAGCCGGCGCCCGGAACGGATCGCCACGGTCAGGCCGCGAGCCGGTCGGTGACCGCGCGGAGGGCCGCAGGGAGCGCCGACGCGTCGGTGCCACCGCCCTGCGCAAGGTCCGGCTTGCCGCCTCCACCACCACCGAGGACGCCGGCGGCCTCCTTCGCGAGCGGTCCCGCCTGCACACCCGCGGCGCGGGCCGCGTCGTTCGTGGCGACGATCACGACGGGCTTGTCGTTGATCACCGCGCCGAGGACGACCACGGCCGCGCCGTCGCCGAGCTGGCTGCGGACGCCGGTCGCGAGCGCGCGGAGGTCGTCACCGGACTGCAGGCCCTGGACGGACTCCGCCACCACGGTCGTCGCGCCCACCGTGGTCGCCTGCCGGGCGATCGCCGGGACACGCTGCTGCAGGTTCGCCGACTCGAACTCGGCGACGCGCTTCTGCGCCTGACGCAGGTCCTCCATCAGGGACTGCACGCGGGAGGGCAGGTCCTCCCGGGGGGCCTTGAGGGCGCTCGACAGCTGGGACACGATGGTGCGCTCGACCGCGAGGTCACGGAAGCCCTCGAGCCCGACGAGCGCCTCGACGCGACGGTTGGTCGAACCGACGCTCGACTCCCCCACGAGGTTGACGAGGCCGACCTGCGCGCTGGATGCGACGTGCGTGCCACCGCAGAGCTCACGCGACCACGGGCCGCCGATGTCGACCATGCGCACCTCGGAGCCGTACTTCTCACCGAAGAGCGCCTGCGCACCGAGGGACTTCGCCTCGTCGAGCGGCA
>NZ_BACZ01000708.1 GCF_000333375.1 Curtobacterium sp. B18 | reverse complement strand
TCTGCCGACGTCGCGCAGGCCGGGATCGAGCCGTCCCACCGACCCGAAGTCGATCAGGGCGGGGCGGCCGTCGGGCAGCAGCAGGACGTTCCCCGGGTGCAGGTCACCGTGGTAGATCCCGTCGAAGACGACCTGTCGCAGGAACGCCCGGAGGATCGCCCGCATCGGCTCGTCGAGGTCGCGGTCGCTGCGCTCGGCACGGATGGCGCTGAGGGTGTCCCCCTCGAGGTACTCCATCACGAGCACGCGGCGACCGGAGAGCTCCGGGTACGGGTCGGGGAACCGCACCTCGTCGGGGCGTGCGCTCCGGCGCTGGGCGGCTCGCAGCGCCTCGAGGTTCCGGAGCTCCGAGCTGAAGTCGACCTGGCGCACGAGGTCGTCGGCGTACTGCTGGGCGACGTCCTGCACGCCGACCTGGCGCGCCTCGGTCGACCAGCGGGCCATGAAGCGCACGACGCGGAGCGCGATGTCGACGTCCCGGCGCACGGCGCGGTCGATGCCGGGCCGCTGCACCTTCACGGCCACGCTCGTGCCGTCCGCGAGACGTGCCCGGTGCACCTGCGCGATGGACGCGGCGGCGACCGGGACCGGGTCGAACGCCGCGAAGACCTGGTCGACGGGTGCGCCCAGCTCGCGCTCGAGCAACGCCGTGACCTCGTCCGCGGGAGCCGGGCTCACGTTCCGCTGCAGGTGCGCGAGGCCCTCGGTCCACTCCTCGGGCAACAGGTCGTCACGCGTCGACAGGAGCTGTCCCATCTTCACGAAGCCGCCACCGGCCTCCTCGAGCGCGCGGCGGAGGTGCTCGGCCTGGCTGCGGCGCAGGTCGGACGTCGCCGGGTCGTGCGAGAAGTCGAGCCGACGGAAGGGCACGAGTCCGTGTCGGCGGGCGATCGAGAGCAGTTCGGTGAACCGGCGGGCACGGGACCGGACGGTCCCGGCATCGGTGGCGTCCGGTGTGGACAGGTCGCTCAGGCGTGGCGGGGTGGGCACGGGTCCCAGTCTGCTCCCCCGTCCTGCGTGGTCGGTCCTCCACAGCCCGGAGGCGCGGCTCGCCCTCCACAGGTCGGCCGATGCCAGCCGTCCCCTCGCCTCCACTGCATCAGGCTGCGGTCATGGAGACAGCACTCGCCACGGCGCTCATCGCCGCGGGCGCGGCGATCGCGGCCGCCGTCGTCAGCTGGTTCGGCGCGTTCCAGAACCGCCGGACAGCCGATCGCGACCATGCCTGGCGGCGGCTGACCTGGGCGATCCGTCGCGCCGAGACGCAGTCGGAGTACGACATTTCGAGAACTGTGCTCGAGCGTCTGATGAAAGTACCGTGGGCGCCGAAACCCGACCGGAACCTCGCTCGACGGGCACTCCGGCGGCACGGGTTCGAGCACGTTCGCGATCGAGAACCGGAGGCCGACTGATGCCGCTCTTCCGTCCACTGCCCGACGCACCCCAGTTCAAGCTCGACGGCACCGACGAGGACGACGCGATCCTCGACGCGTGGGTCGACGGCGCCACCCTGGCGGAGTGGTACGAGGTCGAACGGACCGGCGTCGTCACCGTGTCGATGCGGGTGAAGTGGTGGTGGCGACGGACCCGACGCGTCCTCCGCTGAGCTAGACCCCGACCTCCTGGTAGGCGGTGAAGAGCAGGTGGTCCTCGGGTCCCTCGAGCGTGAGGGGCTTGCCGACGGCGTCGAGGATGATGAAGCGGAGCATGCCGGCGCGGGCCTTCTTGTCACGACGCATCGTGGCGAGCAGCCCCTCCCAGCGGCCGATGCCGTACGTCGTGGGCAGTTCGAGGGACTCGAGGATCGCGCGGTGCCGGTCGACCGTGGCGTCGTCGAGGTGCCCGGTGAGGCGCGCCAGCTCGGCGGCGAACACCATGCCGACCGCGACGGCCGCGCCGTGCCGCCACTGGTACCGCTCGGCGTGCTCGATCGCGTGCCCGAGGGTGTGGCCGTAGTTCAGGATCTCGCGGCGGCCCTGCTCGGTGAAGTCGTCCGAGACGACCTGTGCCTTCAGCGCGATCGCGAGTTCCACGACGCGGCGGAACTCGGGCGTGGTCGGGTCGGTGACGCGGGCGACGTCGGCCTCGATGACGTCGAGGATCTCCGGCACGGCGATGAACCCGGCCTTCACGATCTCGGCGAAGCCGGTGAGGATCTCGTTGCGGGGCAGGGTGGCGACGAGGTCGATGTCGGCGACGACCGCGCGGGGTGCGAAGAAGGCGCCGACGAGGTTCTTGCCCTCGTTCGTGTTGATGCCGGTCTTGCCGCCGACGCTGGCGTCGACCATCCCGAGCACGCTCGTGGGGATCGCGATGTACGGGACCCCGCGCAGCCAGGTCGCCGCGACGAACCCGGCGAGGTCGGTCACGGCGCCGCCGCCCAGGCCGATCACGGCGTCGGTGCGGGTGAAGTCCGACTGCCCCATGATCTGCCAGCAGAACGCGGCGACCTCGACGCGCTTGGCGCCCTCGGCGTCGGGGACCTCGGCGATGAGCGCCTCGAGGCCGGCGTCGACGAGCAGGTCCCGGAGCGCGTTCGCCCGGGCGCCCAGCGTCGGCGCGTGCACGATGAGGACCTTGGCGACGCGGGGACCGAGGAGTGCCGGGACCGAACCGAGCAGGCCGTTGCCGACGGCGACGACGTAGCCGTCCTCGCCGCCGACGCGGATCTCGGTGGTTCCGTCGGGCAGGACGGACTGGGTCGTCTCGGTCACGCTGTTCCTTCGCTCGTGGGGGTGCCGGTGGTGGACGGCCGGTGTCCGTCCCGCAGCCAGGCGACGACGTCGTCGACGACGTGCGACATGGGCCGCCGTGAGGTGTCGAACACCGCGTGCGCGAGTTCGGCGTAGGTCGCCGCTCGCGCGTCCATGATGGTCTGCCAGGCGTCGATGCCGCCGTCGGCCAGCAGCGGGCGGTCACTGCCGGCGATCCGGTCGGCGACCGCCTCGGGCGAGACGGTCAGGAGGACGATGCGCGCGCCGACCATGGCCTCGCGCGTGTCGACGTGCGTCACCGCGCCGCCACCGACGGCGATCACGCCACCGCGCGCGACGGCCGCCCGCACGGCCTCGGCCTCGAGCGCGCGGAACGCCGGCTCGCCGCGGTCCGCGAAGATCCCGGGGATCGGGCCGTGCTCGCGGACGATCGCCCGGTCGGTGTCGGTGAACGGCACACCGAGGGCCTTCGCCACGCGCTTGCCGACGCTCGACTTGCCGGCGCCCATCGGTCCGATGATGACGACCGGTGCCGCGGAACCGGCCGACGGCGAACCCGCCGCCGGCTCGGGTGTGTGCGTCACCAGGCCGGCGTGTGCTCGGCGGCCTCGGTGCTGCGGGTGCGCAGCGTCTCCGGGATCGACGCCAGGTACGCCTCGAGGTTCCGCTTCGTCTCGACGACGTTGTCGCCGCCGAACTTCTCGAGGACGGCGTCGGCGAGGACGAGCGCCACCATGGCCTCGGCGACGACGCCGGCCGCGGGGACCGCGCACACGTCGGACCGCTGGTGGTGCGCCGAGGCGTCCTCACCCGTGGCGACGTCGATGGTGTGCAGCGCGTGCGGGACCGTCGCGATCGGCTTCATGCCGGCACGGACACGCAGGACGGTGCCCGTGGACATGCCGCCCTCGGTGCCGCCGGCGCGGTCGGACGTCCGGTAGATCTCGCCGTCCTCGCGGAAGAGCTCGTCGTGCGCCTCGGACCCGCGGCGGGCAGCGGTCGCGAAGCCGTCGCCGACCTCGACGCCCTTGATGGCCTGGATGCCCATGATCGCCGCGGCGAGGCGGGCGTCGAGGCGACGGTCCCACTGCACGTGCGAACCGAGCCCCGGCGGGACGCCGTAGAACAGGACCTCGACGACACCGCCGAGGGTGTCGCCGTCCTTCTTCGCGGCCTCGACCTCGGTGACCATGCGGGCCGAGGTCTCGGCGTCGAAGCAGCGCAACTGGTCGTCGTCGAGGCGGTCGACGTCGTCGGGCATCGGCAGCGCGGTGCCGTCCGGGACCCGGACCGTCCCGACCTGCAGCGTGTGCGCGACCGAGCGGATGCCGAGCTCGGCGAGGAAGGACTTGGCCACGGCACCGAGGGCGACGCGCGCGGCCGTCTCGCGCGCACTCGCGCGCTCGAGGATCGGGCGGGCCTCGTCGAAGCCGTACTTCTGCATGCCGACGAGGTCGGCGTGGCCGGGACGCGGTCGGGTCAGCGGGGCGCTGCGACCGCGGGAGGCGTCGGTCTGCTCGACGGGCTCGGGGTTCATGACCTCGACCCACTTCGGCCACTCGGTGTTGCCGATGCGGATCGCGATCGGGCTGCCGAGCGAGTACCCGTGACGGACACCACCGGAGACGTGCAGTTCGTCCTGCTCGAACTTCATGCGGGAGCCGCGGCCGTAGCCGAGCTTGCGACGCGCGAGATCGGTACGGATGGACTCGAACGACACCGGGACACCCGCGGGCAGGCCCTCGAGCATCGCGATCAGTTCGGGTCCGTGGGACTCACCAGCAGTCAACCAACGAAGCATGGTGTCCATCTTCCCACAGCCCGGGTGCCGTGCGACGCCCCCGGGCTACTGGTAGTCGGGGTGCGCCCGGAGCCACGCCTGGAACTGGTCCACGGCGACGAGGTGCTGGGCGTACGTGTCCGAGAACACCGTCTCGCCGGTCTCGAGGTTCACCGTCACGAAGTACAGCCACTTGCCCTGCGCCATGTTCGTGACGGCCTTGATCGCGATGTCGCCCGGGTTCGAGATCGGCGCCGGCGGCAGGCCGTCGTGCACGTAGGTGTTGTACCTGTTCGACGCGTCCTTCCGTTCGGCGTCGGTGGTCGTCACCCGGTGGGTGTTCCCCGTGCCGTAGGCGACCGTCGCGTCCGACTGCAGCGGCATGTCGATGTCGAGCCGGTTCTGGAAGACCCGCGCGACCTTGGGGTAGTCGGCCGCGAGGCCTGCTTCCTTCTGCACGAGCGAGGCGAAGACGATGACGTGCTCCTGGTCGGCCTCGGCCACGCCGGCCGCCGACAGGTGCTCCTTCATGGTGTCGACCATCGACTTGAAGTACTGCGTGGCGGTCCACCCGGGGTTGATCGGGTAGGTCGCCGGGAACAGCCACCCCTCGAGCGTGGTCACGTTCGACGGCAGGTCGTAGGCGCTGAGGTCCTTCGCTGCGGCGGAGACCTCGGCGGCGGAGAGCCCCGCCTTCGAGACCATGCCGGCCTCGATGTCCTTGAGCGCCGTGCCCTCGGGGATCACGATCGAGGCCTGGACCCGGTTGTCCTTGTCCTGCAGGGCCGCGAGTGCCGCCTTCGAGCTCATCTTCTTCTTGAGCGAGTACGAACCCGGCTGGAACTGGACGTCCGGGGACGCGAGCAGCAGCTTGTAGAAGACCTTCGAGTCCTTCACGACCCCGCTGCGCTGCAGGGTCGCGGCGACGTTCTCGCCGATGTCGCCCTGCTTGATGGTGATCGTCACCTTGCTGGTGCCGTCGCCGGAGTAGTCGTCGGGCTCCTGGGAGCCGCTGATCGCCGCGACCACCTGCTGGATCTTCGGGGCCGCGAACGCGTAGGCCGACACCCCGACGGCGAGGACCACCGCGACGATGACGATGCCCGCGATCAGCGGGCCGCGACGCCGCTTCGGACGCGGTTCACGCGGGCCGCGTGGCGGCCTGGAGGCGCCCCCGCGTCCACCGCGACCGCCGCGACCGCCGTCTCCCGCGCCTCCGGGGCCGTGGCCGGTCTGGTCAGGTCCACCGGCGCCCGCAGCGGCGGCCGCACCGCCAGCCGAGCCCCCGCGCGCCGCGGCGCGCTGGTCGTCGTCGACACGGAGCTCCCCGGTGAGGAGGGCGTGCACGTCCGGGTGCAGTTCGTCGGGTGAGGACGCCACCGGGGCGTCCGCCGCGGCGGCGCGACGGTCGACGTCGGCTCGGCCGAGGTCGGGACGGTCGGTGCTCGGGCCGGCCGCGTCGGTGCTGGCCGGG
>NZ_BACZ01000709.1 GCF_000333375.1 Curtobacterium sp. B18 | reverse complement strand
CCGAGTCCAAGGACGCCACCGTTTACGACTCGAACATCGAGCAGCTCATCGGCCAGAACTGCAACCTCATCGTCACCGTGGGCTTCAACCTCGCCGACGCCACGAAGAAGCAGGCCGCCGCGAACCCCGACACCGACTTCGCGATCATCGACGACAACTCGATCGACGCCAAGAACGTCAAGCCGATCACGTTCGACACCTCGCAGGCGGCGTTCCTCGCCGGCTACGCGGCCGCCTCGTACTCGAAGAGCGGCGTCGTCGGCACCTTCGGCGGCATGCAGATCCCGACCGTCACGATCTTCATGGACGGCTTTGCGGACGGCGTGAAGTACTACAACGAGCAGAAGTCGAAGGACGTCAAGGTCGTCGGCTGGGACGTCGACAGCCAGAAGGGCTCGTTCACGGGCGGCTTCGAGGCCGGCACCCAGGCCAAGGCCGTCGCGCAGACCCTCATCGACCAGGACGCCGACGTGATCCTGCCCGTCGGTGGCCCGATCTACCAGTCCGCTGCCGAGGCGATCAAGGACGCGAACAACGGTTCCGTGCTGATCGGTGCGGACAGCGACCTGTACGAGGCCGACCCGCGCTACAAGGACATCGCGTTCACGTCCGTCGAGAAGGGCATGCGCCCCGCCGTCAAGGACGTCGTCGAGCAGGCTGCCGACAAGAAGTACTCCAACGAGCCGTACGTCGGCACGCTGAAGAACGACGGCGTCGGCATCGCGCCGTTCCACGACTACGCCGACAAGGTCGACAGCGGCCTCGAGAAGGAGCTCGACACCATCAAGTCGGGCATCATCGACGGGTCGATCAAGGTCGAGACCAAGGCGACCGTCAAGTAGTCCGGTGGACGCGGGCGGGGGACCCTCCCTCGCCCGCGTTTCCGTGCGCCGATCACAGAAACAGACTCTGAGAACATGAAGCTCGAACTCCGCGGCATCACGAAGCGGTTCGGCCCCCTCGTCGCCAACGACCACATCTCGCTCACCGTCGAGCCGGGTGAGGTCCACTGTCTCCTCGGGGAGAACGGCGCCGGCAAGTCGACCCTGATGAACGTCCTGTACGGCCTGTACCAGGCGGACGAGGGCGAGATCCTGCTGGACGACGTCGTCCAGGACTTCGACGGCCCGGGTGACGCCATGCGTTCCGGCATCGGCATGGTGCACCAGCACTTCATGCTCGTCCCCGTCTTCACCGTGGCGGAGAACGTCATCCTCGGCCAGGAGCAGACCGCGTTCGGCGGCCGGCTCGACCTCGCCGGCGCCCGCAAGCGCGTCCGCGAGATCTCGGAGCGGTTCGGGTTCGACGTCGACCCCGACGCCAAGGTCGAGGACCTGCCCGTCGGCGTGCAGCAGCGCGTCGAGATCATCAAGGCGCTGTCCCGCGACGCGAAGGTGCTGGTGTTCGACGAGCCGACGGCCGTCCTCACCCCGCAGGAGACCGACGAGCTGATGGGCATCATGCGGCAGCTCCGCGCCGCCGGCACCGCCATCGTCTTCATCACCCACAAGCTCCGCGAGGTCCGCGAGGTCGCCGACCGCATCACCGTGATCCGTCTCGGCAAGGTCGTCGGCGAGGCGTCGCCGACCGCGACGAACAACGAGCTCGCGGCGCTCATGGTCGGCCGCGCCGTCTCCCTCGTCGTCGACAAGGCGCCGGCCACCGAGGGCGAGGACGCGCTCGTCGTCGACGGGCTGACCGTCACCGACCCGTCGGGCATCGTGCTGGTCGACGACGTCTCGTTCACGGTCCGGCGCGGCGAGGTCCTCGCCATCGCCGGG
>NZ_BACZ01000710.1 GCF_000333375.1 Curtobacterium sp. B18 | reverse complement strand
CATGACGTTCCGGCAGAACGTGCGNTTCGGCCTCGAGATGCGCCGTGTGCCGGCCGCCGCCCGCCGCGAGCAGGTCATCGACGCGCTCGACATGGTGCACCTCGCCGAGTTCGCCGACCGGTACCCGCACCAGCTCTCCGGTGGGCAGCAGCAGCGCGTCGCCCTCGCCCGGGCACTCGTCACCCGGCCCCCCTCGCGCCGCTCGCCGGCGAGCAGCGGATCATGGTCGTGACGGGCCGGGCGCACCGCGTCGCCGTCGAGTCCCAGCTCCCCGGCGTCGCGGACCACAACGTCGTGCTCGAGAGCGAGCCGAAGGACTCCACCGCCGCCATCGGCCTCGCCGCGGCGATCCTGCGGCGCCGCGAGCCGGACGTCGTCATCGGCTCCTTCGCCGCCGACCACGTCATCGGCGACGCCCGTGGGTTCCGCCGGTCGGTCCGCGAGGCGGTGGTCGCCGCGCGTGCCGGATACATCACCACGATCGGGATCACGCCGACCGAGCCCGCGATCGGCTTCGGCTACATCCACGCGCACGGCGACCCGATCGGCATCGACGGGGCCCCCACCGCCCACGCGGTCCGCTCCTTCGTCGAGAAGCCGGACCTCGACACCGCACGGTCCTACGTCGAGCAGGGCACCTACCTCTGGAACGCCGGCATGTTCATCGCCCGGGCCGACGTGCTGCTCGCCGAGATCGGCCGGACGAAGCCCGCGCTCCTCGCCGGCCTCGAGGAACTCGCCGACGCGTGGGACACCTCGGCACGCGGTGCCGTCGTCGACGCGGTGTGGCCCGAGCTCGAGAAGATCGCGATCGACTACACGGTGGCCGAGCCCGCGGCCGCTGCCGGACGCATGGCGGTCATCCCCGGCGACTTCGACTGGGACGACGTCGGCGACTTCGCCTCGCTCGCGAAGCTGCAGTCCGGCGGCCGCGCCAACAACCTCGCGGTGCTCGGTGACGGCGCCCGCATCCTCGCGGACTCGTCGAGCGGCATCGTCGTCTCGCACAGCCAGCGGCTCATCTCGCTCATCGGCGTCGAGGACATCGTCGTCGTGGACACCCCCGACGCCCTGCTCGTCACCACGAGTGCGAACGCGCAGCGGGTCAAGGGTGTGGTGGATGCACTGAAGATCAGCGGCCGCGGCGACGTCCTGTAGCGCTCCACCACGAAAAGCGCTTGACGTCCCCCGAACTGGGGGTCCCGCCGTGACACCGCGTTACGGGCGCGTTTCCGCGCGGTCGCGATCCCGTAACTGATCCCAGGAGTCCCTCAGGGGCGTTCTGTACCGGCCGGGCGGTCGTGTACTGTCGCCACGATCGCCCGGAACGCACGTGGTCCGGGCACGCTCCCCGGAGGAACCCACCCGTGACATCTCGTACCCGTCAGGTCCTGTTGAGCTCCCTCGCGCTGGCCGGCACCGTCGCCGTCCTCGCCGGCTGCTCGGCCGCCCCGTCCGACACCGCGACCGGCAACAAGACCAGCTTCCGCCCCTGCATGGTCTCCGACGCCGGTGGCTTCGACGACAAGTCGTTCAACCAGCTCGGCTTCGAAGG
>NZ_BACZ01000711.1 GCF_000333375.1 Curtobacterium sp. B18 | reverse complement strand
GAGGCCGCCGATGACCTTGGTCAGGCCGGAGTCGTAGATCGAGGAGTGCGGGTCCGTGGTGATGTCGGTCGACACCAGCGGGTCCTCGCTGTAGAGCAGGATGCCCTTGAGGGGGCCTTCGGCGGCCTCCTTGTAGGCGGCGTTGATCTCGTCGACCGTGACCTCGGACTTGGTCTCGAGGGTGAGGTCGGTGATCGAACCGGTCGGGACCGGGACGCGGAGCGCGAAGCCGTCGAGCTTGCCGGCGAGCTCGGGCATGACCTGGCCGATGGCCTTGGCGGCACCGGTCGAGGTCGGCACGATGTTCAGCGCGGCGGCACGGGCACGACGCGGGTCCTTGTGCGGCCCGTCCTGCAGGTTCTGGTCGGCGGTGTAGGCGTGCACCGTCGTCATGAGGCCACGCTCGATGCCGAACTTGTCGTTGAACACCTTGGCGAGCGGCGCGAGGCTGTTCGTGGTGCAGGACGCGTTCGAGATGATGTTGTGGTTCGCCGGGTCGTACTGGTCCTCGTTCACGCCGAGCACGATGGTGACGTCGTCACCCGTGGCCGGGGCGGAGATGATGACCTTCTTGGCACCCGCGTCGATGTGCTTCTGCGCATCGGCGGCCTTGGTGAAGAAGCCGGTCGACTCGATGACGATGTCGACACCCAGCTCGCCCCAGGGGAGGTTGGCGGGGTCGCGCTCCGCGAGGACCTTGATCGCCTTGCCGTCGACGACGATGTTGTCGCCGTCGAGCTCGACGGACTTGCCGAGACGACCCGTGATCGAGTCGAACTTGAGCAGGTTCGCGAGGGCGGCGTTGTCGGTGAGGTCGTTCACGGCCACGATCTCGAGGTCGGAGCCCTTGGCGAGGGCCGCCCGGAAGAAGTTACGGCCGATGCGGCCGAAGCCGTTGATACCGATCTTGACGGTCAATGGATCTCCTGGTGGGTGTGGAGCGCCCAGGGGGCGCTGCTTTCGGAGTCGTGTGGCCCTTCGGGCCCACGTGTGGTGGACGATACGCCCCGTAACGTCGCCGTAACGACCCTAGCAGTCGGACACTGCGCGCCTGCGCGCGATGACGGTCCGTCCGGACGGTCGTGACGACCGCCCTGGATCACCCCCGAGACGGACGGGAGGCGCAGTGCCAGCTGGCACCGCGCCTCCCGTCTCGGAACGTCTCGCGACCGCGATCAGGCCCCTTCGAGCTCCTCGGGGACGCTCGCCTCGGTGCCGGGGATCCCGAGGTCCGACGCGCGCTTGTCGGCCATCGCGAGCAGGCGGCGGATGCGGCCGGCGATGGCGTCCTTCGTCATCGGCGGCTCGGCGTGCTGGCCGAGCTCGTCGAGCGACGCGTCGCGGTGCTCCAGACGGAGCGAGCCGGCGTACTTGAGGTGGTCCGGGACCTCGTCGCCGAGGATCTCGAGCGCACGCTCGACCCGGGCGCAGGCGGCGACGGCGGCCTGCGCCGAGCGGCGGAGGTTCGCGTCGTCGAAGTTGACGAGCCGGTTGGCGGTGGCGCGGACCTCGCGGCGCTGGCGCATCTCCTCCCAGTCGGCGGTGGTGCGCGCGGCACCCATCACGGTCAGCATCTGGCCGATGGCCTCGCCGTCGCGGATGACGACGCGGTGCACGCCCCGGACCTCGCGCCCCTTGGCGGCGATGCCGAGCCGCGACGCGGCGCCGACGAGCGCCATCGCGGCCTCGTTGCCCGGGCACGTGACCTCGAGCGCGGCCGCCCGACCGGGGTCGGTCAGCGTGCCGGCGGCGAGGAACGCCCCGCGCCAGATCGCGGCGAGGTCCTCACGGTTGCCCGTGGTGAGGCGGTTCGGCAGCCCGCGGACCGGACGGCGACGGGCGTCCATGAGCCCCGTCTGCCGGGCGAGGGTCTCCCCCGCCTCGAGCACGCGCACGAGGTACCGGGTGCCACGACGGGCGGACGCGGACGACCCCACCGACGCCTCGCTCCGCACGCCGTACAGCTCGGCGAGGTCCTTGCGCACACGGTGCACGATGATCCGGGTGTCGAGTTCGACCTCGACCGCGATCCTGCCCGAGATGACGTGCAGGCCACCCGCGAACCGCAGGATGGTCGCGAGTTCGGCGGCGCGGACCGTGTTCCGGTTCACGACGACCCGGGCCAGTTCGTCCTTGACCTCGGCAGTCAACGGCACAGCATCATTCCTAACGTTTCTTCTGGTGGGGTCCGCGTGCCCGGCGCACGTCGTGTGGAGCGGCCGGAGGGACGGTCACTCTCGGCCGAGGTCTCGGTTCTTCACACGCACGGCGACGTCGGGCATCCCGCGGAGGAGGTTCGCCAGCTCGGCGACGATGGCGACCGAGCGGTGCTTGCCGCCGGTACAGCCGATGGCGATCGTAGCGTGTCTTTTGTTCTCGCGCTGGTACCCCTCGAACACCGGCTCGAGGACGTCGGCGTAGCGCTCGACGAACGAGCGGGCTCCGGGCTGCGCCAGGACGTAGTCGGAGACGGGTCGGTCGAGGCCCGTGTGCGGGCGGAGTTCCGTGACCCAGTACGGGTTCGGGAGGAACCGGACGTCGGCCACCATGTCGGCGTCCGCGGGCAGTCCGTACTTGAACCCGAAGCTCATCAGCGTCACCTGCACGCCGGTGAAGTGGTCCTCGGCGAACTGCTCGGTCACGGCGTTCGCGAGTTGGTGGATGTTCAGGTCGGACGTGTCGATGACGAGGTCCGATGCCTCGCGCAGTGCCGCGAGCCGACTGCGTTCGCGGCCGATGCCGTCGAGGAGCGTGTCCTCACCCTGGAGCGGGTGGGGTCGCCGGACCTGCTCGAACCGCCGCACCAGGACGGCGTCGGTGGCCTCGAGGAAGAGCACCCGGACCCGCGCCGACGCACTCTTGCGCACCTGTTCCACGGCCTGCTCGGGGTCGGTGAAGAACCGCCCGCCGCGGACGTCGACCACCGTGGCGATCTTCGGGATCTTCTCGCCGGCGCGGTCCGCGAGCTCGGTGAGCGGCGCGAGCATCTGCGTCGGGAGGTTGTCGACCACGTACCAGCCGAGGTCTTCGAGCGCCTTCCCCACCGTCGAACGACCGGCCCCGGACATGCCGGTGACGATGAGGATGTCGTGCTGCTGCGGCGATCGGGTCGGCGCTGGGTCGCTGTCGGTCATCTGGGAGTGGGCTCCGTCGTGGCGGCCCGGGCGCGTCGCCCGGGGAGGTCTCGGCTGCGGGACAAGGGTACCGCCCGGACGGGGGGCTCGGGGTGCGTCATCCGGTCGGGTGCGGTCGGTGCGGTGCGATGCGTGCGGTGCGTGCGGTCGGTGCGGGCCGTGCCGTCGGACCGGTCGGTGCGGTGCGTGGCGTTGGTCGGGTCCGACCGGTCCGTCCGGTGCGTGCGTCGTCCGTGCAAAGGCGCGGTGCGCCTCATGCGGGCAGGTGCGGGCCGTCGTCGGTCACTTCGGGCAGGCGCGCCGTGCCGGGGGCGCTCGGCCCGTCCGCCATGGCGTCTCCGTCCACTCCGTCCGGTGCGCTCGTCGCCGGCGCGCTCGTCGGCGACCCGGCGTCGGCCGCTTCCGGCGCGCTCGTGGGGGTCTGGGCGAGCTTGCTGACCACGGCCGCCGCCGTCGCCGGGCCGACGCCGTTCACCTCGCCGATCTCCTCCGCCGTGGCCTCGCGGAGCCGCGCCACCGAACCGAAGTGCTTCAGCAGGGCGTTCACGCGGGTGGGCCCGAGGCCGGGGATCTCGGACAGCCGCGACCGGACGTCGCGCTTGCGACGGGTCCGCTGGTGCGTGATCGCGAAGCGGTGCGCCTCGTCACGGATCCGTTGGATGAGGAACAGCGCCTCGGAGTTGCGAGGCAGGATCACCGGGAAGTCGTCGTCCGGCAGCCAGAGCTCCTCGAGCCGCTTCGCGATCCCGACGAGGGCGATGTCCCGCACGCCGGCCTCGTCCATCGCGCGCTTCGCCGCCTGCACCTGCGGTTGCCCGCCGTCGACGATCAGCAGCTGCGGCCGGTACGCGAAACGCTTGGTCGGCTTCGAGCCCTCGACCAGCTCGTCGCTCGTGACGTCGGGCACGTCCGGCAGTTCGGCGTCCTCGTCGAGGCGCGCGAGTCGCCGGGTCAGCACCTGGTACATGCTGTCGGTGTCGTCCGTGGTCTCGGCGATCGTGTACCGACGGTACTGGTCCTTGCGTGGCAGGCCGTCCTCGAACACGACCATCGACGCGACGACGTTCGTCCCCTGCAGGTGCGAGATGTCGTAGCACTCCATCCGGAGCGGTGCCTCGGTCATCCCGAGGGCGTCCTGGATGTCCGCCAGCGCCGCCGACCGGGTCGTGTAGTCGGCCGACCGCTTGGTCTTGTAGAGCATCAGCGCCTGCGCCGCGTTCTGCGCCGCCGTCCGGGCGAGCCCGGCACGGTCGCCACGCTGGGCGGTGCTGAGCTTCGTCCCGCGGCCACCGCGGCGCTCGCTGAGCCACTGTTGCAGCGCGTCGGCGTCCTCGGGCAGCTCCGGGACGACCACCTCGCGCGGAGGCTCGTCGCCCGTCGCGTACTGCCCCTGCACGATCTGCTCGATGAGGTCGCCGGTCGAGATGTCGAGCTCCTTGTCGACCACCCATCCGCGCACACCGCGGATGCGCCCACCGCGGACCGAGAACAGCTGCACGGCCGCGGCGAGCTCGTCCTCGGAGATGCCGAACAGGTCGAGGTCGACCGAGTCGCGGAGCACGACCGCGGACTTCTCGAGCACTGCCTCGAGCGCGCCGACCTGGTCGCGGAACTTCGCCGCCTGCTCGTACTGCATCGCGTCGGCCGATGCGGCCATGCGCTGCCGGAGCTGGGTGATGACACGTCGGTCGTAGCTCGCCATGAAGCGGATGAACTCCTCGACCATCGCACGGTGCTCGGCGATCGTGACCTTCTGCGAGCACGGACCGCCGCACTTGCCGATCTGCCCCGGGAAGCACGGCTTGCCGGTCTGCATCGCCTTCTTGTAGGACGAGTCCGAGCAGGTGCGGATCGGGAACACCTTGATCATCAGGTCGATCGTGTCGTGCACGGCCCAGATCTTCGGGTACGGCCCGAAGTACTTCGCGCCCTTGATCTTCCGGTTCCGGGTGACCATCACCCGCGGTGATTCCTCACCGAGGGTGATCGCCATGTACGGGTAGGACTTGTCGTCACGGAACTTGACGTTGAACGGCGGATCGAACTCCTTGATCCACGTGTACTCGAGCTGCAGCGCCTCGATCTCGGAGCCGACGGTGGTCCACTCGACGCTGCGTGCCGTGAGCACCATCCGCCGGGTGCGCTCGTGCAGCGTCGGCAGTGGGGCGAAGTAGTTGCTCAGCCGGGCACGGAGGTTCTTCGCCTTGCCGACGTAGAGCACCCGACCCGCTTCGTCACGCCAGCGGTAGACGCCCGGATCGGTCGGGATCTCCCCCGCCTTCGGTCGCCAGGAGACGGTGTCCGCCACCTACCGCGCACCCGCTTTTTGCTTCGCCTTCGGACGCTTCTGCGTCGCGGTCCGGGCGCCGACGGCCTGCTCCTTGCCGACCCGGGCGTCCTGTGCGTCGAAGATCTCCTTGAGGAACACGCCGGTGTGGCTCTCGGGCACGTTCGCCACGTGCTCCGGCGTCCCGGTCGCGAGGACCGTGCCACCGCCCGAACCGCCTTCCGGCCCCATGTCGATGAGCCAGTCGGCCGACTTGATGACGTCGAGGTTGTGCTCGATCGTGATGACGGTGTTGCCCTTGTCGACGAGGCTCTGCAGCACGAGCAGGAGCTTCCGGACGTCCTCGAAGTGCAGACCGGTGGTCGGTTCGTCGAGCACGTAGACGGTGCGGCCGTTCGAGCGTCGCTGGAGCTCGGTCGCGAGCTTCACACGCTGCGCCTCACCGCCGGACAGGGTCGTCGCACTCTGGCCGAGGCGCACGTACCCGAGCCCGACGTCGACCAGCGTCGCCATGTACCGGTGGATGGCGGAGATCGGCTCGAAGAACTCGGCCGCCTCGCTGATCGGCATGTCGAGGACCTCGGAGATGTCCTTGCCCTTGTAGTGCACCTGCAGCGTCTCGCGGTTGTAGCGGGCACCGCCACAGACCTCGCACGCGACGTAGACGTCCGGCAGGAAGTTCATCTCGATCTTGATCGTGCCGTCACCGGAGCAGTTCTCGCAGCGACCGCCCTTCACGTTGAAGCTGAAGCGACCGGGCTGGTAGCCACGCGCCTTCGCCTCGGGCGTCTCGGCGAAGAGCTGCCGGATGCGGTCGAAGACACCGGTGTAGGTCGCCGGGTTCGACCGCGGGGTCCGGCCGATCGGCGCCTGGTCGACGTGCACGACCTTGTCGAGTTGGTCGAGCCCCTTCACACGCGTGTGCTTCCCCGCGATGTGCCGTGCGCCGTTGAGCTGGTTGGCGAGCACCTTGTAGAGGATGTCGTTGACGAGCGTCGACTTGCCGGAGCCGCTCACCCCCGTGACCGCGGTGAAGACACCGAGCGGGAAGTCCGCGTCGATCGACTTGAGGTTGTTCGCCCGCGCACCCTGCACGCTGATCGTGCGCTTCAGGTTGACCTTCCGACGCTCGGCCGGCACCTCGATGGCGCGCCGACCGGCGAGGTAGTCGCCGGTGATCGAGTCGCGGTTCTCGATGATCCCCTCGTACGAACCGGAGTGCACGACGTTGCCGCCGTTCACACCAGCACCCGGACCGATGTCGACGACCCAGTCCGCCGTGCGGATGGTGTCCTCGTCGTGCTCGACGACGATGAGCGTGTTGCCGAGGTCCTTGAGCTTGACGAGGGTGTCGATGAGTCGGCGGTTGTCGCGCTGGTGCAGCCCGATGCTCGGCTCGTCGAGGACGTAGAGCACGCCCGTCAGACCGGAACCGATCTGGGTCGCCAGGCGGATGCGCTGTGCCTCGCCGCCGGACAGGCCACCGGCCCCGCGGGAGAGCGTCAGGTAGTTCAGACCGACCTCGAGCAGGAACTCGAGCCGCGCCCGGATCTCGCGCAGGACGGCCGCGGCGATGTGCGCCTCGCGGTCGGTCAGCGTGAGGCTCTCCATGAAGCCGTAGGCGTTGTCGAGCGACATGTCCGTGACGTCGGCGATGGAACGGCCGTCGACCGTCACCGCCAGGACCTCGGGCTTCAGTCGCGTGCCGTCGCACACCGGGCAGGGCACCTCGCGCAGGTAGCCCTGGAAGCGCTGCCGCTGCGAGTCGGACTCGGCCTCGGCGAACTTGCGCTCGATGTACGGCATGACGCCCTCGAACCCGCTCGTGTACCGCATCTCGCGGCCGAACCGGTTGCGCCAGGAGACCGACACCTGGAAGTCCTTGCCCGTCAGGATCGCTGCCTGCACCGACGGGTCGAGGCTGCTCCACGGGGTGTCCAGGTCGAACCCGAGGTCCTTGCCGAGGCCCGCGAGGAGCTTCTCGAAGTACGAGTAGAGCCCGCTTCGTCCCGGTCCACGGCAGCAGCACGCCCGTCGCGCAGGGACGCCTCGGGGTCGCCGAGGACCA
>NZ_BACZ01000712.1 GCF_000333375.1 Curtobacterium sp. B18 | reverse complement strand
CCTGTGACCGGTGGATCAGAGTCCGACGTGCTGCGGGAAGCGCGCGATGGCCGCGACTTCCTGCACGTCGAGCGAGGCGCCGCCGACGAGCGCGCCATCGATGTCGGGCTCGCGCAGGAAGCCGGCGATGTTGCCCGACTTCACCGAACCGCCGTAGAGGACGCGGGTCGCCGCAGCGGCCTCGTCCCCCCAGGCGGCGGCGATGCCACGGCGGATCGCCGCGCACTCGTCCTGCGCCTGCTCGGCGGTCGCGGCCTGGCCCGAGCCGATCGCCCAGACCGGCTCGTACGCCACGACGATCTCGGACGGCTGCACGGCGTCGAGGACGACCTGCAGCTGCTCGACCGGCACGACACCGGCGCCGCGCTCCTCGCGCTGCTCACCCGTCTCGCCGACGCAGACCACCGGCACGAGGCCGTGCTTGACGGCGGCGGCGGTCTTCGCGGCGACGACCTCGTCGGTCTCACCGTGGACGGTGCGCCGCTCGGAGTGACCGACGATGACGTACTGCGCGTCGAGCGCAGCCAGGAACACACCCGACACGTCGCCGGTGTAGGCACCGGAGTCGTGCTGCGAGAGGTCCTGCGCGCCGAAGCGGATCGGGAGCTTGTCGGCCGAGATGAGCGTCTGCACGCTGCGGAGGTCGGTGAAGGGCGGGAACACCGCGACCTCGACGTCGTCGAAGTCGTGACGCGCGTCCTTCAGCGTCCAGGCGAGCTTCTGCACCGTGGCGATGGCCTGAAGGTGGTCCAGGTTCATCTTCCAGTTGCCGGCGATCAAGGGGGTGCGGTTCATGCTGCATCCTCCCCGGAGTTGCCGGCGATCAGCGGAGTACGGCTCATCGGGACCACCCCAGTGCTTCGAGACCGGGCAGCGACTTGCCCTCGAGGAACTCGAGGCTCGCTCCGCCACCGGTCGAGATGTGCCCGAACTGGTCGTCCGAGAACCCGAGCGACCGGACGGCCGCCGCGGAGTCGCCACCGCCGACCACACCGAGGCCGTCGACCTCGGTCAGGGCCGTGGCGACGGTCTTCGTACCGGCCGCGAAGGCCGGGAACTCGAACACGCCCATCGGGCCGTTCCAGAACACGGTCTTCGACGAGGACACCGCGGACGCGAACCGCGCCGCCGTCTCCGGGCCGATGTCGAGGCCGATGCCGTCCGCCCCGAAGGACGACGACTCGATCGCGTCCGCGGCGACGGTCTCGTGCGACGCGTCGGCGGAGAACCCGGACGCCACGACGACGTCCGTCGGCAGGTCGATCGTCACGCCGAGCTCCTTCGCCCGCGAGAGGTACTCGCGGACGACGTCGAGCTGGTCTTGCTCGAGCAGCGACTTCGCGACCCCGTGGCCCTGGGCCGCGAGGAACGTGAAGAGCATGCCGCCACCGATGCACAGGGTGTCGACCTGGGGCAGGAGGTGGTCGATGACGCCGAGCTTGTCGCTCACCTTGGACCCGCCGAGGACGACCGTGTACGGGCGCTCCGGCGAGGTGGTGAGGCGCTCGAGCACGCCGAGCTCGGTCTCGATGAGCGAACCCGCGGCCGACGGCAGTGCCGAGGCGAGCTCGTAGACCGATGCCTGCTTGCGGTGCACGACCCCGAAGCCGTCGGAGACGAAGGCGTCGCCGAGGGCCGCGATGCGGTCCGCGAAGGCCTTCCGCACGTCGGCGTCCTTCGAGGTCTCCTCCGGGTTGAACCGGAGGTTCTCGAGCAGCAGGACGTCGCCGTCCTCGAGGTCCTCGGCGGCGGCGGTCGCCTCGTCGCCGACGGTCTCGCCGACGAACGTGACCGGCTTCCCGAGCAGCTCGGACAGCCGCTGGCCGACCGGTGCCAGCGAGAACTCCGGCTTCGGTTCGCCGTCCGGGCGACCGAGGTGGGAGATCACGATGACGCGGGCGCCCGCGGTGATCAGGGTGTCCAGGGTTGTCAGTGACGCCCGGACGCGGCCGTCGTCCGTGATCACGCCGTCCTTGAGCGGGACGTGAGATCGCAGCGGACGACGACGCGCTGCCGGCGA
>NZ_BACZ01000713.1 GCF_000333375.1 Curtobacterium sp. B18 | reverse complement strand
CCAGCGTCATCGGGTCGCCGCTCGCCGGCTGGCTGATGACCCACGAGGGACTGCTCGGCGGGCTCGCCGGCTGGCGCTTCATGTTCCTCTGCGTCTCGATCCCGGCGATCGTCGTCGGCGTCCTCTGCCTCTTCGTGCTCAAGGACAAGCCGTCCCAGGCGAAGTGGCTCGATGAGGACGAGAAGACCTGGCTCGAGGGTGCGCTCGCGAAGGAGAACGACCAGAAGCAGGGGAGCGCACACGGCAAGGGTGGCCTCCGTGCGGCGTTCGGCTCCGGGCGCGTCTGGATGCTCGCCGCGGTCTACTTCGGCTTCATCTACGGCCTGTACGCCCTGAGCTTCTTCCTGCCGACCATCATCGACGGCTTCCAGGAGCAGTTCGGCACCACGTTCGACCTGTTCCAGAAGGGGCTCATCACGGCGATCCCGTACGTGCCCGCCGCCGTCGTCCTCTACTTCTGGTCGCGTGACGCGTTCCGCCGCGGCGTGCGGGTCTGGCACATCGCGGTCCCGGCACTCGTCGGCGGCCTGAGCATCCCGGTGGCGCTCTACATGAACAGCCCGGCCGCCACCGTCGCCGTCATCGCGATCACGGCCTGCTCGATCTTCGCCGCCCTGCCGAACTTCTGGACGGTCCCGACGCAGTTCCTCACCGGTGCCGCAGCAGCGGCCGGCGTCGCGCTCATCAACACCGTCGGCAACCTCGGCGGCTTCGCGGCCCCGTACATCACCGGCGCCGTCAGCGAGTGGACCGGCGGGTACCAGGTGCCGATGTTCATCGTCGGGTTCTTCATGGTGCTGTCGAGCGTCCTGATGTTCGTCCTCGGCCGGAACACGAAGCGGAACGAGCGACGCGCTGCCGACGCTGCTGTGCCGGCAGCGGCGACCACGACCCAGGAGTCCCACGCATGACACGCCTGTTCAACGATCCGGCGGACTTCGCCGACGAGGCCACCGACGGGTTCGTGGCCGCGAACGCGCGCTGGGTGCGGAAGGTGCACGGCGGGGTCGCCCGCTCGACCACGAGCCCCGACGGCACGGTCGCCGTCGTGATCGGTGGCGGCTCCGGCCACTACCCGGCGTTCGGCGGACTCGTCGGGCACGGCCTTGCCGCAGGTGCCGCGCTGGGGAACCTGTTCGCGAGCCCGAGCGCCCAGCAGGTGGCCGGTGTCGCCCGCGCTGCCGAGCACGGTGGTGGGGTGCTGCTGTCGTACGGCAACTACGCCGGCGACGTCCTGAACTTCGACGCCGCCGCGCGCACCCTCGAGGCCGAGGGGATCCCGGTGCGCACGGTGCGGGTGACCGACGACGTGGTGAGTGCGCCCGCCGATCGTGCGCACGAGCGTCGTGGGATCGCGGGGGACCTCTGCGTGTTCAAGGTCGCCGGCGCGGCCGCCGAGCGCGGCGACGACCTCGATGCCGTCACGGCGATCGCGGAGCGGGCGAACGAGCGGACCCGCAGCTTCGGCGTCGCGTTCTCCGGCTGCTCGCTCCCCGGCGCGGACGAGCCGCTGTTCACCGTCCCCGAGGGCCGGATGGCGATCGGGATGGGCATCCACGGCGAACGCGGCATCGACGAGACCGATGTGCCCACCGCGTCCGGACTGGCGGACCTGCTCGTCGACAAGCTGCTCACCGAGCTGCCGTCCGGTGTCGCAGTCGACGGCTCCCGCGTCGTCCCGATCCTCAACGGCCTCGGTTCCGTGAAGTACGAGGAGCTCTTCGTCGTCTACCGCTCGGTGCAGCGGCGCCTCGCGGACGCGGGCGTCGTCATCGTCGAGCCCGAGGTCGGGGAGCTCGTGACGAGCTTCGACATGGCCGGCGTCTCACTGACCCTGTTCTGGCTGGACGACGAGCTCGAGGAGCTCTGGGGAGCCCCGGCCGACACCCCCGCGTACCGCAAGGGTGGCGCCGTCCCGCAGCAGCCGGTGCCATCCGAGGTGCTCGAGGCCGACGTGGTCGCACCGGTGACCCTCGGCACGGACGAGTCCCGGATCGCCGCGACCCGCATCGCGACGGCCATCTCGGCCGTGCGCGCGACGATCGACGTCCACGCCGACGAACTCGGCCGCATCGACGCGGTGGCCGGCGACGGCGACCACGGCATCGGCATGCAGCGTGGCTCCACCGCCGCGGACGCGGCAGCGCAGGACGCCGCAGGTCGCGGCGCCGGTGCCGGCTCGGTCCTCGCGATCGCCGGTGACGCCTGGTCCGACAAGGCCGGTGGCACCTCCGGAGCGATCTGGGGTGCGGCCCTGGAGGCACTGGGTCGCGTCCTCGGCGACACCTCGCGTCCGTCGGCCACCACCGTCGCGGACGCCGTGCACGCGGCCACCGAGGCCGTCCTCGCGTTCGGCGCCGTCCCCGGCGACAAGACCATGGTCGACGCGCTCGTCCCGTTCGACCAGGTCCTCACCGCCCGGACCGCGGCCGGCGACGACCTGGTCACCGCCTGGTCCGCCGCGTCCGCCGCCGCCACGACCGCGGCCGACGCCACCGCCGAGCTGCTGCCGCGGATGGGCCGCGCCCGCACCCACGGCGAGGACGCGGTCGGTACCCCCGACGCCGGCGCGATCTCGTTCGCCCTGATCACCGCCGCGGTCCTCGCGACGTTCTCCGAGAAGTGAGGAAGACCCCCATGACCGAGCAGCAGTTCCGCATCGTCGTCGGCTCCGACGACGCCGGGTTCGACTACAAGGAGATCATCAAGGCCGACCTCGCCACGGACCCGCGCGTCGTCAGCGTCACCGACGTGGGCGTCGACGCGGACGGGCACACCGCCTACCCGCACGTCGCCGTGGACGCCGCACGGATGGTGGCGAACGGGGAGGCGGACCGGGCGATCCTGATCTGCGGCACCGGTCTCGGCGTCGCGATCGCGGCGAACAAGGTCCCGGGCATCCGGGCCGTCACGGCGCACGACTCGTTCAGCGTCGAGCGCTCGATCCTGTCGAACGACGCCCAGGTGCTCTGCATGGGCCAGCGCGTCGTCGGCGTCGAGGTCGCCCGGCGGATGGCGACGGAGTGGCTCGGCTACACCTTCGACACGTCCAGCGCCAGCGCCGAGAAGGTCGCGGCGATCTGCTCGTACGAAACGAGCACAGCCGACGGCTCCGCGCCGGCTGGCGTGGACGCCTGATGCCGGCGTCCACGGCAGCCGCCCCGCTCACGATCGGGGTGTCGCTGAAGATGTACTTCTCCCACGCCCGGACGCTCGAGTGGGCAGCCGCCGTGGCCGACATCGCCCGGACACCATGCTGCCCTCCGGCGCCACCCGGGTGAGGGCGACGTCGGCGAGGTGGGTGTCGTCCGGCCCGGTCCCCGTGACGTACACGAAGGCCCGCAGGTCGACGTGCCGGGGGTCGAGCCCTGCCGGCCCGATCGTCGGGTGCGAGGAGAGCTGCACGACCTCTTGTCCGACCCACCGGTCCGGGTCGGCGGCGATGGCACGGCGCCGCTCGGCGACCTCGGGGGCGCTGGCGCTCGGCCCGATCAGGACGTCACGCCCGCCCTCGCCGTCGACCGGCTTCGTCACGAGCTCCCCGACGCGGTCGAGCACCGAGAGCCGCTCGCCCTCGATGCTGGTGCGGTAGGTCGGGACGGCGTCAAGCAGCGGCTTCTCGTCGAGGTAGTACCAGATGAGGTCCGGCACGTTCACGTACATGGCCTTGTCGTCGACGAGCGCGTTGCCCGGCGCGTTC
>NZ_BACZ01000714.1 GCF_000333375.1 Curtobacterium sp. B18 | reverse complement strand
CGCCCGCCCCGGCGGAAGCGACGAGGCCACGTCGGCGAGCACGGCGTTCACCTGCCCCGACCAGATCCCGTCGTGCTCGGCGTAGCGGGCCTCCCACCAGGTGCGTGCGGAACCGGATGCGCTGGCGGCGCTGTCGTCGTGGGTGTGCATGCGCACACTCCACCGCACGGACCGGGCAGGACCCAAGCGGTGTTGCCGCCCTGGCAACGTCGCACCGTGCGTGGCGGGGCCGCACCGCGCCTCCTGGCCGCCCGATCGTGAGCAGACGACGTCGGGTCGCCGTCCCCGACCCGACCATTGCTGCTCACGAAGGGCCCGCGGGGCCCCCCCCCCCCCCGCGCCCGCGGGGCCGCGCGCCCGTCAGTCGACCGGGCCGGCGTGTTCGATGCGGGCGCTCGCCGTGGCCATGTGGTCGTCCATCGCCCGCTGGACCGCGAGGACGTCGCCGGCACGGAGCGCCTCGAGGATGGCGCGGTGCTCCTCGTACGCGGCCTCGGTGGCCTGGCGCGTGCGGACCCGACGGCCGACCCAGACGCTGAGCATCGAGCGGAGGCTCTGCAGCAGGTCGGCGAGCACGTCGTTCCCGGCGGACCGGGCGAGCAGGACGTGGAAGCGGACGTCGGCCTCGATGAACGCGTCCGGGTCGTCGAGCGTCTCGTGCTGCCGGTCGATGTAGGTCTGCAGCTCCTCGAGCTGCTCCGGGGTCGCGCGCTGGGCGGCGAGGATCGCAGCGGTGCGCTCGAGCGAGGAACGGACCTCGAGCAGCTCCCGGGTCCGGTTCGACGCGAGCATGAGCCCCCACGACAGGGTCGTCGGCAGCAGGTCCGAGGTGCCGCCCTGCAGGTACGTGCCGGACCCCGGGCGGATCTGCACGATGCCGAGGATCTCGAGGGCGGCGAGGGCCTCGCGCACGGCGGAGCGACCGACCCCGAGTCGTTCAGCGAGCACGCGCTCGGCGGGCAGGCGCGATCCCGGGGCGAGGTCGCCGGCGGTCAGCAGGGACACGAGCTGTCGAGCGACCTCGGAGGCGGGCGACCCCGTCGGGACCGACTCGAGCTCGAGGCGGATGTTGAGCGGGTCGTCCGGGCTGAACGCGGGCATGGAGTGAGCGTACCGGTCGGTCAACCGGTTGCCGGCG
>NZ_BACZ01000715.1 GCF_000333375.1 Curtobacterium sp. B18 | reverse complement strand
TGAGCGGTCGCGCGGGCACCGNCCTGGGTGACGGCCGAGATCGTCGCGCGGTCGGCGTCGACGTCGCCGAGCACGAAGGACCAGCTGCTCGCACCGGGCGTCGGCTCGGCGAAGGTGTACGTGGTGACCGACGGCTGGCCGGCCGCGTCGGCGAGCGGTCGCTGGTTGAGGTACGTGTTGCCACGACTCGACCCGTACGCCGCGCCCGGGCCGGTGTTCGGTCCCTGCCAGGTGGAGTTGCCGCTCACGACGGTCGACTGCCGCGAGTTCGACGTGAAGGTGGTCTCCGGGAAGCCAGGCATGCTGACGGTGCCGGTGTAGGCCTTGGTCTGGCCGGCGAGGGTGAAGGTCCCCCAGTGTCCGGCCGGTTCGGCGGAGGCTGACGACGCGCCGACGAGCGCGAGTCCCCCTCCGAGTGCGAGGGCGGTCAGTGCCGCCGTGACGGTGCGCAAGCGCCGCATCGTGCTCCCCTGCTCGTGCTGACCTGGTCCCTGAGCCAGACGTCGGTGTCTCGACGCCTCCTCAGGCTATCCAGGGAGCGCGAAGACCGTCCACACGATGCCGTGATCGGGACAGGTGACCGTCGACCGGTGTCCGGCGCGGGTCACCCCTCCGGCAGCCGGTCGAGCGCGGCGACCTGTCCCGCGACGAGCATCGTGCGCGCCTCGTCGACCGGCACCCACCGCGCGTCGTCGACCTCCGGCACCTCGACGTACCGGCCGGATCCCCGCGGCAGTTCGATCCGCGCCGTGTTCGACCGCACCCGGTCGACCGTGAACGCAGGGGCCGCGACCGCGAACACCCGCACACGCTTGCCGGACGCCTGGCGCACCTCGCCCAGGTCCGTGACGGGGCCGTCGGGCGCGGCGACCCCGATCTCCTCGGCGAACTCGCGGCGGGCGGTCTCGAGCGGGTCCTCGTCCCCCTCGACGAGCCCCTTCGGGATGGACCACGCGCGTGGTCGGTTCCGCCAGAACGGCCCGCCCATGTGCGCGATCCAGACCTGCACGCCGACGTCGTCCGTCCGGTACAGCAGGAGTCCCGCGCTCAGCACCACGAGCGCGACGCTACCCGGCGGCGGACGGTGTCGACGCGGGGCCGCGCGGTGCGGGCCGGCCCCCGGCTGCGCCGGTCGGTCCAGGAGGCGCGGGTCGGCCCGGTCGGCGTCCGCACCGTGCCGACGGGTCGGGTCCGCGACCGGGGAGCGGGAGTAGTTTGCATGGTGAGGAGCGCCATGACGACGCCCCGGAGGACCCCGGACGAGGAGGTCGATCGGGATGGACGAACGGTGGAGGACGGTCACACTGGCCGCCGATGCGGCAGCGCCGCACGAGGAGGCCCTGCACTGGGTCACCGACCGGGCCGGGACGGGCATCGACCGCATCCGGGTGATCGGGGTCGACCCGGCGATCGAGGGTCGCACGGGTCCGGACGGGAAACGCGTCGCCGACGCGGTGGCGGACGCCGCCCGGGCCGCGATGCCCGACGCGCGGGTCGAGGTACGACGGCACGCCGGACCGTTCACCACGGCACTCGTCGAGGAGTCGGACGGCGGCGACGTCCTCGTCATCGGCACGTTCCGCGGCCGTCGCGGCTCCACCGCCGGTGGGGACCCGGCCCGTGTCGCGGCACGCGCAGCGGTCCCGACGGTCGTCGTGCCGGAGGGACCCCATCCGATCGCCGGCGACGTCGTGCTCGCGGTCGAGGAACCGGTCGACGACCGCGCCCTCGCGATCGCCGTCGACGAGGCCCGTCGGCTCCGCCGGAGGGTGACGCTGCTCCGCGCGTGGGAGATGCCGGTGCTCACCCGGACGGGTCTCACGGACTTCGCCGAGGACCCGATGCGGTGGCGGACCCGGAACGCCGAGCTCCTGCAGCGGGTCACGACGGACCTGGTGGGCCGCTACCCCGACGTCCGCTTCCACCCGCTGCTCGTCGAGGGCCGCCCGGGGCACGCGATCGCCGCGCACACGCGTCGCGCCTCGGTCGTGGTGCTCGGGCTCGGGCACGTGACGGCGCTCTCGGGCTCGGTCCTGCACGACGTCCTGCGCGAGACGGTGTCGCCGGTCGTCGTGGTCCCGCCCGCAGCGCACGACGCCCCGGTCGCCGGAGCGGCGGATCAGCCGGCGAGGTCCCGGGCGGCCGCCGCGACGCGCTTGGTGAGGTAGGCGACGCCGCGGGTGTTCGGGTGCAGCGCGCCCGGCTCGAGGTCGATCCGCCGCAGGTCACCGGTCCCGTCGAGCGAGACCCCCGACACGTAGGGCTTCTTCGTCGCGCACGCCGAGTGCGCCTGGGTGCTCGAGAACACGTCGACGAACCGGACCCCTGCGGCCCGTGCGGCCGACGCCGACACGTCGTTCAGTGCCTCCTGCACGCCGTGCAGGTACCGGACGTCGGTGTTCGTGAACGGGTAGGTGTTCGAGGGGAAGGAGCCCGCCAGGGTCCCGAGGTCGAGCGCGGACCGGAAGCAGCCGCCCTTCGGCGTGTGGTCGGCGTCCGGGAAGATCGCCGGGTACCCGAGGAACAGGACGGTCGCGTTCGGCGCGGCCTCCCGCACGGTGGCGAGGGTGTCGGCGATGCCGAGCGCCACGCGGGACTCGATCTTCGTCCGGAGCATGTCCTCGCCGTCCCGGACGAGCGTGCTGCGGCAGGAGGGCGCGTCGCGGCCGGAGAACACCGGGCCCTTCGGTGAGAGGGCGAGGCACGACGCCGCGGTGCCGAACAGGTCGGCGTCGTTGCCGCCGATCGTCAGCGTCACCAACCGGGTGCGCTCGGACAGCGACCGGATCTGCGGCGGGACCCCCTTGAACTGGAACCCGCTCGTGACGTCGTCGCTCGTGGCACCGCCGCAGGTGACGTCGGTGAGGTCGAGCCCGAACCGTGCGGCGATGCGGTGCGGGTAGTCCTGGGCGGACTGTCCGCAGGCGCCGGTCGGCAGGTGGGTGGGATCGGACAGCCCGTAGCCGGCCGAGTACGAGTCGCCGAGTGCGACGTACTCGCTGCCCGGCGGGATGTCGGTGAGCGTCTCGACCGGGTCGCCGGTCACCGGGTACGGCTGCGGGACCGGCCACATCGGCGCGGCGGAGACCGCACCACCACCCGCGACCGACCCCGCGAGCACGACGGAGGCCGCCACCACGGCGAGCAGCGTCGAGCGGACGGAGCGGAGCAGGTTCGGCCTCCAGGGACGGGTCGGACGAACCAGGCTAACGCGCCGACCCGTCGCGGGCGGTCAGCGACGGCCCAGGCGTCGCTCTCCCCCGCTGCCCGTGCGGTACTCGAGGCCGTAGTGCTGGTAGACCTCCGGCTCGAGCGACGCGTCGAGCTCGCCGTCGGTCGCGATCGTCGGCGCGTCCTTCACGAGCTTCTTCGGGTACGCGACCCGCAGGTGCTTCGGCGCGACCAGCGCACCGGTCAGCGGCACGAACAGGAGCTTCTGGAAGCCGACCATCCCCGTGGTGACCGCTCCGAAGGCGGGCTCGGAGGTCGCGGTGTCGTAGTAGATGCTCTCGAGCGTGCCGACCTTGTCGTCCGCCTCGTCGACGACCGGCAGACCGATCCAGTCCCGGATGTTCGCGGCTTCGAACACGTGTGCCTCCTCGTGAGCACCCGGCGTGTCCGGGTCGCTCACCCGCCACGCTACTGAGCGGCCGTCCCGTCGGTCACAGCGGGTCGTCGACCGACCGCGAGCGTGTCGACCGCGGCGAGCACGTCGTCGGGACCGATCGCGAGGAGCGCCGGGTCCGGGTCCTCGGCGAAGACGTCGCCGCGGCGCACCGAGGCGTCGGTGAGGACGACGTGCGGACCCGTTGCGGGCGGCCCCCACGCCTCGGGTGGCGCCGGTCCGAACACGACCACCGAGGGGATCCCGTAGGCGGACGCGAGGTGCGCCGCCCCGGTGTCCACCGTGACGACGAGCGCGGCGGCGGCGATGACGCCCGCGAAGTCCTGCAGCGGCAGCACACCGGCCAGCACCGCCCCCGGCGCCAGCCCGGCCGCCTGCGCGACGTCGGCCGCACGCTCGACGTCGTCCGCGCCTCCCGTCAGGACCACGTCGAGGCCGCGCGCTCGCAGTCCGCGCACCACGGCGGCGAAGCGGTCCGTCGGCCAGTGCCGCGCGCCGTGGAAGGCGCCGACGTGCACGACCGCGGCCCCCTCGGCGACCGGGGGTGTCGCCGGACGCGCGATGCCGACGTCGTCGGGATCGGCGGCGATGCCGTGCCAGGCGAGCAGGCGGGTCCACCGGTCGCGCTCGTGCACGCCGTCGGGCCACCCAGGCCCGTCGAAGCCGTTCGTGGGGTCGGCGTGGCCGATCACCCGACGGGCACCGAGGGCCGCGACCAGGTCGGAGGACTCCGGCCCGGCGCCGTGCAGGTTCACCGCCACGTCGATCGCCCCGGCGGGCGCACCGATCGGGTGGTCCAGACCGTGCTGGGCGAGGTGCACGTCGACGTCAGGCAGGAGTTCGACGACGGGCGCGAGCCACGCCGTGGTGGCGAGCGAGATCCGGTGGTCCGGGAAGGCGCGGCGCAGCGCGTGCAGTGCGGGCACCGCGACGAGCAGGTCGCCGAGCTTGATGGCGCGGAGCACGAGCAGCTCGGGGCGCCCGTCGGACGGGGGCAGGGTGGGGACGGCGGTCACGCGGGCGACGGTAGCCGTGGACACCGGTCCGTTCGTCCGGGATCGCGTTCGCCGGCTGTTCCTGAGCCGACCCCCTGCTGCGCGCCGGTAGGTCGGGGGCATGGCTCTCGCTCCGGACCGCACCGTGCGCGGTCTCCTCTTCGACCGCGACGACACGCTCGTCGTCGACGTCCCCTACAACGCCGATCCGAGACTGGTGGTGCCCGTCCCCGGCGCGCGGCGGGCGGTCGGTCGTGCCCGGGCGGCCGGTCTCGCGCTCGGGGTGGTGACGAACCAGTCGGTGATCGCGAGGGGGACGGCGACGCGCGAGCAGGTCGACGCCACGAACGCCCGGGTCGACGAACTCGTCGGAGCCTTCGACGTGTGGTGCGTCTGCCCG
>NZ_BACZ01000716.1 GCF_000333375.1 Curtobacterium sp. B18 | reverse complement strand
GGTCCAGGAGGCGCGGCTGGCGTCACCCCGCCGGTACCGTACACGACGCGGTCGCGTCGCACGCCGTCTGCCGCGGGTCCGTCGTCGGCGCCGTCCGGTGCCGCGGGCGCCGGCAGCCTCGGACGCGCGGCTCGGGTCTCACTCGGTACCGGCGGCACACGGCCCCTCGCGGGTTCGTCGGGGGCAGCGGCGGGCGCGGCCGGCGGCGACGCATCCCGAGCTCCCGGTGCCACAGCTCCGGCTCCGGCTCCGGGGTCCGCATCCACCCCGGGACCGTCCGGTGTGACACCGGTCGGTCCCGGGGCCGTCGGCGCTGTGCCGGACGCAGCCGCTTCGGCGGTGCGCCGGGCCGACGCGGACGTGTCGGCCGACATCGACGCCGGCGCCGGCGCCACCGGCGCCACCGGCGCCACCGGCACCCCTGGCGACGGGACGGGTGGTCCGGATGGTCGCACGATGCCCGGCCACGAGGCGGGGGCGGGCGTCGGCGGCGGGGGTGCGCCGCGCCTCCAGGACCACACCCGCGCCGTACGCGAACGGATCACGCGCCTGATCGGGACGACGCGCCCGCGTGTGTGGGTCGGTCTCGGGGTCGCCGCCGCGCTCGGTGTCGCGTTCGCCGCCGGGACCGTCGTCGGGACGTCGCGACCGGACCCCGCGGCGGCGCCGAGCGTCACGCCGAGCGCCGGGACCATCACGCTCGAGGACCTGTTGGACATGCCGCAGACCTACGCGGACCAGCTGCCCGGTCCGGTCGAGGCGCCGGTGACGCTCCGGACGACCCGGCTCATCTTCACGAACCGAGCGCTCGACGGGGGCTCGTTCGAGACGCCCTGGAGCGTCTGGGCGGGCGTCGGGACCGACCGCTCCACGATCTGCCTCGTCGCGACGGCGAACCGGTTGGAGTCGACCTCGGCGTGCTACCCGCGCCAGGACGCGCTGCACGGGTCGGTGTCGCTGTCCGCGCAGTCGATGAGCGGAACGCTGACGCTGAACCTCCGGGGCGGCGGTGTGCAGGGCACGGTGACGAACGAGAACTGACCGGGAATGCCTGGGCGCCACAGGCGTTGGAGCGCTCCTAGGACTTTCTCGGCGAAGGCTCTCGCATCTCATCGGCGCACCGTGCAACACTGGATGAGCGCACTCGCCGTGGAGTCGTACCCACAACCCACACACCACAGCGAGCGCGCATCGTCGGCCGGCACCGTCCGGTCCGGTCGTCGTCACGTCGACACCGACGCGCGCTCCGCCGTTCCCCGGAGGAGGTCAGCAGCGTGTCCACCCACACCACCACCTCGGCCGTGTCGACGAACACGCGGCCGATCACCGTCACCACGCAGTCCGTCGTGGGCATCGCCGTGCTCGGTCTCGCGACGTTCTTCGCGATCACGACCGAGCTCATGCCCGTCGGGCTGCTCGGCACCATGAGCGCCGACCTCGGCGTCTCCGAGTCGACCATGGGCATCGTCGTCACGGTGTACGCCGCCGCGGTGGCGATCCTCGCGCTCCCGCTGACCTCGCTCACCGCCCGGCTCCCGCGCAAGACCGTCCTCGTGGCGACGCTCGTCGGCTACACGGTGTCGAACGTGATGATCGCCCTCGCGCCGTCCTTCGCGGTCGTGTGCGCCGGCCGGGTCGTCGGCGGTGTCGCCCACGCGCTGTTCTTCTCGGTCGCCTCGGCGTACGCCACGCGCATCGTCCCGCCGCGGCTCGCCGGTCGTGCGATCGCCTTCGTGTACTCCGGCAGCTCGCTCGGCTTCGTCATCGGCGTGCCCGTGGCGACCTGGGTCGCGCAGTCCATCGGGTGGCGCCCGGCTGTCGGGGCCGTCGCGGTCGCCGCAGCGGTGCTCGCCGTGGTCGCGCTCCTGTTCCTGCCGAGCGTCCGCGGGGCCTCCTCGCCGCACATCGGCTCACCGAAGGCCTGGGCTCGCACCGGCCTGCTCTCCGTCGTGGTCGCCGACCTGCTGCTCTTCGCCGGGCACTACGTCGTCTACACGTACATCGGGCCCTACGCGATCGACGCCGGGCTCGACGCCGACATGGTCAGCGGGGCGTTGCTCGTCCTCGGCGGCACGGGTGTCGTCGGGCTCTGGCTCGCCGGGATGTTCGTCGACCGGGCACCGCGGCAGACCCTCATCGCAGCCGTCGCCGTGATGGCCGCGGCGTTCGCGGTGCTGCCGTTCGTGCACGGGTCGCTGCTCGGCACCATGGTCGTCGCCGGCGTGTGGATGGCCGCCAACGGCACCACGGGCACGCTGTTCATGGCGGCGGCGATCCGGACCGGCGGTGTCTCCCCCGACATCGCGGGCGCCCTCGTCAACGGTGCGTCGAACATCGGCATCGCCGGCGGTGCGGCCATCGGCGGCCAGGCACTCGGGGTCGTCGGCCTGCAGTTCATGCCGTTCGCCGGCGCCGCCGTGCTGGTCGGGTCCCTCGGTGTCGTGATCGCGGCGCGTCGGGGCTTCCCGGTGCACACGCACAACCAGGAGCACCTGTCGACGTCGTCCATCGAGGCGATCACCTCGTCGCTCCAGGTCGTCACGACCTCGGTGCCGGTGGTGTCACGGGCCATCCAGACCCTCACGGGGTCGGTCGCGGTGGCCACGGGCTCGGTGCCGACGCGGCGCGGGCGCTGAGGCGCGGAGGCGCGCCGGCCGTCCGGCGCGGCGCACGGTGCCGAGTCGGTCAGTCGGTGCGGCGTTGACGGCTGGGTGCGGCGCTACAGGCGGGCACGGAGCGAGCAACCTCGCACGGGGTGGCGGATCCGGCACGGTGCCGAGCGTCGGTGGCGCTCCGATACGAGGCCGGCCGGCGGGCGTCTGGCACCCGGCCAGTTCCGCACGGTGCGGTGTCGGTCAGTCGGTGCGGCGTTGACGGCTGGGTGCGGCGCTACAGGCGGGCACGGAGCGAGCAACCTCGCACGGGGTGGCGGATCCGGCACGGTGCCGAGCGTCGGTGGCGCTCCGATACGAGGCCGGCCGGCGGGCGTCTGGCACCCGGCCAGTTCCGCACGGTGCGGTGTCGGTCACTTGGTGCGGCGTTGACTGCTGGGTGCGGGGCTACAGGCGGGCACGGAGCGAGCAACCTCGCACGGGGTGGCGGATCCGGCACGGTGCCGAGCGTCGGTGCTGCTCCGGTACGAGGCCTGCCGGTGGGCGTCTGGCACGCGGCCAGTTCCGCACGGTGCGGGGTCCGTCACCCGGTGCGGCGCTGACAGCTTGGTGCGGGGCTACAGGCGGGCACGGAGCGAGCAACCTCGCACGGGCTGGCGGATCCGGCACGGTGCCGAGCGCCCAATGCTGCGTCGGCGTGAGGCTGATCGGGGGCTTGCGGCACTCGGCCAACTCCGCACGGTGCGGTGTCCGTCACCCGGTGCGGCGCTGACAGCTGAGTGCGGCGCTACGAGCCAGCACCGAGCGAGCAACCTCGCACGGCACGGCACGGCACGGGCCGGCGCGCCGCGCACGAGACGACGAGGGGCGGGACCGGCAGCGCCGGCCCCGCCCCTCGCGTGTGCGGTCAGTCCTGCAGGTGCGACGTCCGGCGACGGTTGCGCACCGCGCGGAACGTCAGGAGCCCTCCGCCGAGCAGCACAAGCACGCCCGCGGCGATGAGCCCCGGCGTCAGGTCGGCACCCGTGTACGCGAGGGCACCCGTGGCCGGACCGGATCCCGTCGCGGCGGCCGGCGCGGTCGTCGGCACGGGACTCGTGGTCGGCACCGGGGAGGCGGTCGGCGTCGCGGCGGCTGCCACGACGAGGTCGTCGACGGTCACCACGTCGGCGTCGTCGAGACCGGACGTGAACCCGATCGTCGCGTCGCTCCCGGTGACCGACACGATGTAGTCGGTCGACGGGGCGAGTCCGTCGAGCGTGTAGCGGCCTCCGGCGTCGGTCGTGGCCGTCACGGGCGCGCCCGAGTCTGCCTCGTCCGGCGTCGCCGTCACAGTGCGCCCGGCCACGGGAGCACCGTTCGTGTCCACGACCCGACCGCTCGCGCTGGTGGTGACCGGTACCGGCGCCGCGGGCGTGGTGAAGGCGAAATCGCGGGTCTGGTCGGCGCCCCCGCCGACCAGCGTCACCGCGGGGCTCGTCCCTGCGCCCGTCGCGTCGGGCGTCGGCAGTGCCGACCGGACCCTGTAGGTGCCCCCGACCGTCGTGAACGAGT